>JAAVHK010000154.1 GCA_014799765.1 Ruminococcus sp. | reverse complement strand
CTTTGCTTCCGTATCGTCTTCCGGACGTTGATTATATTTCCATGAATAACTGTAATGTAAGTCGTTTTCACCGAGAGAATTAAAACATTCTTCGGTAACGACTGCAACGCCGAATTTGACGGCATCAAACATCATATCGGACGGACTGGAAAACAATGCACTGTAATCAGAAAGTGCCACAAGTCCGCTGACAGTAAATTCATTGTCGCCGAAAGTAAGCGTATCGCCAACGGACAATTTATTATTATCCGCATACATTCTGTCAATGGCGATTTCATTGTCTGATGACGGAAATTCACCTTTCATGAGGCATTCGAGATTGATTTTGTCACGCTTCCGGAAAACTCTCAACGTACTGTCAATTTCTTTCGTACTGCGTTCTATGTAGAAATTTTCGTAAATATCAAGATTTTCCGTTTCCAAATCTGAAATTAAATCCTTGTCTGCCTCGGAATACAGTTCAAAATTTCCGTCCTCAATGCTGTATTTGTCAAAACTTTCGTCGTAAGCAGTAGCCATACTGTTTCCGGCAACATTCCAGCCCGATACTATAGAAATCGTCCCTGCGATAAACAGAAAAATAATAAGATACTTTCCGAACTCGCTTTTAAACTCTCTCGGAAATCTTTTAACAAGAGGATTTTTCATGTTTCAACCTCCTTACCATTCAAGCTCTTCTGCGGAAATTTTCACTTCATTGACGTAATTTTTTCTTATTACACCGTCACGGAGTTTTATCACTCTGTCCGCCATATTTTTTATCGCATCATTATGAGTTACCATAACGACGGTATTTCCGTACTTCTGATTAAGATTTTCAATAAGTTTAAGTATTTCCTTTGAAGTGTTGTAATCCAATGCCCCTGTAGGTTCGTCACAGAGCAGGATATCGGGATTTTTTACAATAGCACGTCCGATAGCAGTTCTTTGTTGCTGACCTCCGGAAAGCTGATTAGGCAGTTTATGACGGTGTTCATAAAGTCCGAGGGTTCTGAGGAGTTCGTCGACATCAAGCGGATTATCACTGAGGTATGCTCCGACTTCAACATTTTCCTTGATGTTCAGATTCGGAATAAGATTATACATCTGAAAAATATATCCGAGATGTTTTCTGCGGTAGACCGTAAGTTTCTTTTCATTCATATCGGCTGTTTTTTCGCCGTTTATCGAGATGTAACCGCTGTCGGCACTGTCGATACCGCCGATAATGTTCAGCAGTGTGGATTTTCCCGAACCTGAAGGACCAAGAAGTACACATATTTCACCATTTTCTATTCCTGCATCGATACCTTTCAGCACTTCAACTCTGCTTTCACCTTCCCCGAAATGCTTTTTTATTCCGCTGATTTCCAAAAACATTATATCACTTCTTTCTGCATATAAAAATTTAGTTAGTGATTACTAACTAAAATTCAGTATATCATACTTTCTGTAATTTGTCAAGATAAAGTGAAAAATTTATTGCAAAAATCAAAATACAATAGCATAAGATTTTAAATTTTTAATATAAATATCATTTGAAAAAGAAAAATTATAGGCGATATCTTATGTATAAGTATAGGATATCGCCTTTCTAATTATATATTTTTATTAATGCTTGTCATAGCCTGCTGTAATGCCATTTTGTGTTTTGATACTTCTTTACGAACATTTCCCTAAGATGCTGGAGCTGAAACCGTCCGTTTCGATAACAGAATTTATCGTGAAAACGGTCTTACACCGGTTGATATACGACAGTCACCGGCAATGCGACAAACTCTTGAAGCCGGTTACAGAAAAACTCTCGGTGGTATGAAAATCTGACTATGACCACCGCCAACACTTCACAGACGGCTTACATAAACGCCTGTAATCAGGCTTATATGCAGATTACAAGCGGGGCGTTTTCGTATCAGGAGGCAATCAGACAAGCTGTTCAGAAGACCGCTCAGGAATGTGATTGTGACTTAATGGAGATTTCCGCACATTCCGGTGCGAGACCTGCTCACGCACAGTGGCAAGGGAAAATCGTATCGCTTTCCGGACGACGTGGCTATCTGTCAAAGTCTGATATTGGTTACGGTACAGGCGACGGTTTCGGTGGTTGGAATTGCCGTCATGATTGGTTTCCGTTTTTTGAAGGTTATTCCAAGCCGAACTATTCCAAACGCCAGCTTGAACAGATTGACGAAAAGAACATTGAGTACAACGGAAAAATGTACAGTCAGTATGAAATCTCACAGATTCAGCGACGGTACGAAATGGCAATTCGCTCTGCAAAACGTGAAAAGGTTGCCTTTGAAGTCGCAGTCGAGGAAGCTGATGACCCTGAACTTCTTCAGGTTATGCAGGATAGTTTGAACTATGCAAACTCTCTTATCAGAGACCGGCAGAAAAAATGCGTGATTTTATTCGGCAAACCGGACAAAACCGAGATTACTTCCGAGAGCAGAATTATCCAAAATCAAATAGTTTCAAAAAAGCTGTTGACAATTTAGAAAGTTATGGTATAATAAATAATGACAACAGATTTATTCTAGCTGTGGACGTAACAAAAGCCGAAGAATACGCAAGAAATGTTTTAGGAATAAAAAACGTTTCATATAAAGGCGTTGACATAGTAACAGCAAATGAGTGGAACAGAGGGCTTGTTGAAACTTTCAGCAAATTTCCGGAACTTAAAAAGCGGATTAATTTTGCGGGTACTTGTCAAGGTAAAAATGCACTTATTGAAAACATTTATAGAAAACTTTATACTGATGCATATATAAAGGCAAATCCAAATGTGCCTGTAAAAAATTTAGAGTCAAAAATTGAAAAAAGTGTAGAAGAAGAAATGAAGAAATTTTGTATTTCTCCAACTCTATTTGCCGACAGTTTCTTTCCTAATAACCAATATTTAATACCAGCACATGGTATAACTGTGAATGCTGAATTTGGTAAGGATTCAAAAAAATTTATTGAAATATTAGAAAAAGCGGTTAAGAATAAAATTACCCCTATTGGATGTGGCACTATTCGTGGTCTTTTAGACCATGAGATAGGACAGCAGCTTGATTATTTGCTTGGTATCAGAGATATACCAGAAATTAAAGAATTATTTGACAATCGAACTAAGGAAGAATTAACAAATGATTTATCTATCTATTCATGGAAAAATAACAATCAAAATATATATGCTGAGATGATAGCAGAAGCATGGTCGGAATATTGTAATAATCCTTATCCGAGAGAAATTGCAAAAGTTGTAGGAGAAACAATTGAAAGGTTATATATTATTAATGTAGGAGAAAATTGTTATGACTGATGATGAATTTATAAAAAAAATGAAAGATTTAGGCAAAAATGACGAATATATAAATTATATATTAAAAAAACGTGACGAAGAAAAGGAACAAGGAATTATATGTCCTATTGAAGTTTTCATAATAGCAAATTCATATATTCAAGACGATGATTTTTAACGCTCTTTAAAGAGCGTTTAAACGGCATTTAAACAGTGTTTAAAGACCATTTAAAAGGAGGATAAAAATGCATACACCAATTTATAACAGTGCTTTGTTTTTGCTTTATGCAGAGGGCAGTTTTGCAGTTGATTATTTTGAATACGTCAAAGCTGTACTAAGCAGGAAGCATTACGGACAAACACGAAAATATCGCCGATAAAGACCACAGGTCTTATTTTTATACCCATTTTTAAGAAAAGGAGATTTTTAAATGGCAGAAGAAAACAAACAGCCGGAAACAGTTACGGCAGAAGCCACACCGGAAAATCCACCGGAGCAGGCAGTAAAAACCTACTCGGAGCGGGAGTACAATGACCTGAAATCTCAGCTCGATACCGTCAATGAAACACTCAGAACGTACAAGGATTACAAGCAGAAGTATGAGAAGTCAGAGAGCGATCGCAAAGCCTTTGAACATAAGACGAAAGTCGGCAGTTACGTGAAGTCTCTTGGTCTCAAAGACGACATCTATGAAAAGCACGTCACAGACCTGATACTTGAAAAAGGCTTGAAATTCGACGGTGACAAACTCGTTGACGATGATAACATTATAAATAATTTTAAAGAAAAATATCCGAATGCTTTCAAATCCGCACAGCCTGTACCGGAATTTTCAACAAGCACAACCGGTCAGAGCGGTCTAAAAGACGACGATGCTTTTATCAGAAAAGTTATGGGTCTGAAATAAAAGGAGGATTTTTATGCCAAATTCAATCGCACTTGTTAAAAAATATGTCGATAAACTTGACGACGTCTACAAGCTCGCAAGCCTGACAGACGTTCTCGAAAGTGATGCGTCAACAGTCCGTCTGGGAACGAATGCAAATGAAATTCTTATCCCGAAAATCGACATGGACGGTCTCGCAGATTATGACCGTTCCGGCGGTTACATTGAGGGCAACGACGGACTTACATGGGAGACGGTCAAGTTCGATTATGACCGTGGTAGGTCATTCAGCGTTGATGCCATGGATAACGAAGAAACTATCGGAAAATCTTTCGGACGGTTCAGCGGTCTGCAACGCTATCACACTGGCGAACAACACTCTTGACGAAGCTGAAAACCGCATTTTATTCATAACGCCGTCGCTCCATAACGCTGTAGTCGCTCTTGACACGTACAAATCAAAGGCGATGCTTGCCGGATTTTCAGCGGTTGTGAAAGTCCCTCAGACACGCTTTTATACTGCTATTAAACTTCTTGACGGTAAGACTTCCGGTGAAGAAATTAGAGGTTACAAGAAGTCAACGTCTGGAAAAAATATCAACTTTATGATTATTCAGAAATTTATAGTATTATAGTTTACAAAACATATTATGAATAAGGTAATTACTCCGGAGGAAAATCAGACCGCTGATGCGTGGAAATTTTTCTACCGTACTTATGGTCTGACAGACGTCTACGAAAACATGGTCAAGGGCATTTACTGCTCGCATTCGACGACTTAAGGGACGGTCAGAAAATGAATGTCTATGCAGACAAAAATTTTTATAATAAGGCGTATCTATGCGGAAAAACAGCTGTAATCACTTCGGATTACGAGTATTTTTTCCGTGAAGCAAGTCTGCTGATTGACCGCCACACTTTCGGAAATATTGACCCTGAAAATGTTCCGGAAGTCGTAAAAATGTGTTGTTGTGAACTCGCTGAAAATCTGTTTTCAAGCAACAAGTCAATGACGGAAAACATCGGAATACAGAGCGAATCTGTTGGCGGTTGGAGCAGAAATTACACCGGTAAAAGCGAAATTTTGACACACTTCAAATCGGAACAGAAATGCATAATTTTCAAGTGGCTTGCTGATACCGGTCTGCTGTACAGAGGTGTGAAATAATGCTGAAAAACGCCGATATTACGCTATTTGAAAAAGAAAAATACATACCGCATTTTATTCTGGACGTCTATTTCAACGACAGCAGAGGGCAGACCGTCACCAAAAACGGTGTGCAGATTTCCGATAACGTCATAATTTACATTTATTCAGGCGATTATCTGCCGAAATCCGGCGATATAATTGTGAAAAACAGATGTGATTTTTCGTTTGACGACAGCAGTCAAAAAAGTGCATCTGAAAGTATGAAACGGTTCAGGGCAGAATTTCCGGATTTTATAGTTATTAAAAATGTGAACGATTACAGGTTTGGAGGTCTGCCACATATTGAGGTCATAGCGAGGTGATTGATTTATGTCAAATATACGACAGCCGTCGAATTTCCAGTCAGACGGCATGAATCTTACTTGGAACAGAAATTTCAGTCGTGAAAAAAATGCGATTTTCAGCGATATTCAGAAGTATGTCGACAGCGAATGTATACGACTTATGGCACAGTACACGCCAATGCAGACCGGTATGTTACAACGCAATGCAATAACAAGTATTCGCATAGGTTCGGGAAAAATCACCTATAATTCGCCGTATGCACGCTATCAGTATTACGGAAAACTTATGGTTTCAAGTGTGACCGGTTCTGCGTGGGCGAGGTACGGTGAAAGCAAAGTCATTACCGGAAAAGACCTGAATTACAGCAAAAATCAGCACCCGAAAGCACAGAAATTATGGTTTGAAACTATGAAAACCAATCATAAAGAGCAGATTTTAAGAGGGGCGGCAGCGATTTCAAGGAGGCGTTAAATCTTTGAACATAATTGAAAAAAATCCGTGATATTTTGCAGAATTTCCCTGAAATTTCAGAGGTCTGCAACGCCGTCCACGTCGACTTCACAGACCCTGAACCGACTTCCTATGGGCTGTCATCGGTCGGTGACAGTCTCATAAAATCGGACATTTTAGGCAATCAGACACGCCAGCACAATTTTTTTCTGTACTCGACTTTTTCAAGCATCAACGATTATGAACGTCTCGAAAACAGCAGTACACTTCTTGAACTTGCACAATGGCTTGAAAATCAGACCGACGAAAAAATCACCAAAATTACGGCTGAAAATGGTCAGCTTATTGCCATTCCGGAGGGAAATGAACTCGACGGCTGGCAGTATCAGCTACAGATTGTTGTACAGTACAAACTTTAAAAGGAGG
>JAAVHK010000153.1 GCA_014799765.1 Ruminococcus sp. | reverse complement strand
CACAATACGGTACACGCAACCATTGAGTTATTTCATAGGGAGTACCGTTATATTCTTCGTGCGTATTGTGATGACCTTCAGAATCGTGTATGTGAATTTCCAGTCTTAAATCTTTCACGTGCATAAGCATACTCCGGTAACCGTCTTTGTTATAGTTTACAATTTCGCTGTCTTCAGGGATTTCTATATCACCTGAAATATGGCAGTTGTAAGGTGTGTAAAATTCGTCGGTTTCGTCAATCGGGATAAGCAAATCAACGTACTTATCCGCCATGTACTCGCCCTGAAACTTAAAGTTAAAAATGTCACTGTAATACTGACCACACCCACTCAATACAAACATAATTCCGAAAAGTAAAAAAATCATAATAAATCTTTTTTTCCGCATAATATCACCGTCCTTATGAAAATTATATACAATTTTCCCGTGACGGTCAATGAATATAACATTACAAATAGTAACAAAACAACTCCGGATTTTTTCCGGAGCTGTTTATATTATTCTTTTTCAAAACTCTCAAGTTCAGTACAGAGTGTCACAAAATCTTCATATACAGTAATTGTCTGTAGATAGCGGAAATCAAGAATATATCCGGAGGCGTTATGTTTCAGAAAATCAGCGTCCCATAAAGGAACTTCAATAAAACCGTCCTTATAATCGTACCTGACCGGCTGAAATTTTTCAATGTTTGCACGGAAATATTTCACTTTTGCCATGCATAGTTTATTGATACGGAAAAGTAATCCGATAATATCAGTTCTTTCAAAAAACGAATCCTTAAAAATCAGATGTTTATGTGAATTTTCCCTTTCCGAATACCATGCGTTGTTTTCGTGTTTCAGTCTGTACTTTTCTGTAAGTAAATACTTATCGTCCATTTTGCACCTCCGGTTACATCTTTTTATTGTAGTATGAGCGTACCGCAATTGTTATAACGGTGTTCGCAACCAACGATATAGCAAGTGTTATACTTATTACAGGGTTGAAAAATCCGGATATTATTACTGCCAATGCAGTTATCATAATCGATATGAAACCCGAAGTCTTCATAGTTTCCTTGCCGATTGCTATGTTTCTTTCATCGGTCTGCCGTATGTACATCTCACGGAGTTTTTCTTCATTGTTCAATGTCGACTGTATCTTTACAAGATTGAAAACAGATACCAACATTATCCCGATAAACACTCCCGTAACAAGTCCCACTATAAAATCATCTGCATTTTTTACAAAACGCATTAACCCGATATATACCGGCAAGGAAAAACAACAGAATCCTGTTATAAGCCTGCTCTTTTGTGTAAGTTTTTTCCTGAAATCTTCCATAATAAAAATCTCCTTATAAATTTTCGTTTTCTTCAAAAATGAAAAGTTCTTCAATTGTGATGTCAAAAAACTGTGCTATTTTATGTGCCAGTATCAATGATGCATTATATCTGCCATTTTCAAGTGAAATAATAGTCTGACGTGTCACGCTTAATGCGTCGGCGAGTTCCTGTTGTGTAACTTTCCGTGCTTTTCTGAGTTCCTGAATTTTGTTTTTCAATATATCACGCTCCTTAAAAGTAAAGTTTCCTTTACAAGAATAGTATAGCACACTTTACATTGTTTGTCAAGTATATTTTACATTTTTTCAGAAAAAAATCCTCCGTACATATCGCACAGAGGACTTTTTTATTACAGATATTATATATCGTTTCTGATTATGTCATCAAGAGTTTCACGCTTTACGGCTATTCTTGATTTGCCGTTATTGACAAACACAACCGCCGGTTTCTGAAGTCTGTTATAATTAGATGACATCGAATAGTTATAAGCACCGGTAGCACATACGGCTATGATGTCACCGGATTCAGCGTGCTGTAACGGCATATTCTCGCCGATTAAGTCACCGCTTTCGCAACATTTTCCGGCAATTGTAACACGCTCAGTGCGTTCTTCTGTAGCCTTGTTTGCGACGATTGCTTCATATTCGGATTTATACAGAATATATCTCGGACTGTCAGCCATACCGCCGTCAACTGATATGTATGTGCGGATATCAGGAATTTCTTTTCTTGCACCGACTGTATAGAGAGTTATTCCGGCTGGTGCAGATATGGAACGTCCCGGCTCTATGAAGATATACGGCTGTGTGATATTCAGTTCAGAACAGGTATTCTTTACTACTTCCGAAACTTTTTCCATATATGTCTCAAATGGTGCAGGGTCATGTTCGTTGAGATATTTTATTCCGAAGCCACCACCTAAATTAAGACCTTTTATCTCATAATTGAGTTCGTTTTTTATTTTAGCAATGAATTGCAACATAACTCTTCCGGCTTCCTCGAAAGGTGCAATATCGAAAATCTGCGAACCTATATGACAATGTAATCCCATTAAATTTACGTTCTTACACTCTATAGCCTGTTTTACAGCCTCGAAAGCCTCACCGGTTTCGAGTGCAAAACCGAATTTACTGTCAATCTGACCGGTTTTTATGAAGTCATGTGTATGAGCGTCAATGCCTGGTTTTATACGGAACATTATATCAGGTTTTACATTTTTTGATTCAGCTATTTTTTCAAGGCGGAGAAGTTCGGAAATATTATCTACAATAATATGACCTACTTTCACGTCAACGGCGTATTCAAGTTCCTCGTCGGTCTTGTTGTTGCCGTGGAATCCTATTTTAGAAACGTCAAAACCGGCTTTTACAGCGGTATAGAGTTCGCCTATTGAAACGGCATCAAGACCCATTCCTTCGCTTGCGACTATACGACACATTTCAAGACACGAAAATGCTTTACTTGCATAACACGCAAGACCTTTACCGCCGTAATACTTGTCTATACTGCTTCTGAAACGCTGACAGGCTTTTCTTATAGCCTGCTCGTCCATTACATACAATGGTGTGCCGTACTGTTTTGCGAGTTCAACAGTATCAGCACCGCCGATTGTAAGATTTCCTTTTTCGTTTACGTTTAAATTTTCTGATACAAACATTTTAAAACAATCCTTTCTGAATTAATCATTTTCCGATACATCTTCAACTATGTTCCGGAGTTCCTCGACGCCTTCGCCGGTCACTGACGAAAATGCAACATAATGTATATCGCTGAAACATGGTATTTCTTCTTCAAATGCTTTCATACGCTTTTCACGTTCCGATTTTTTAAGTTTGTCGGCTTTAGTAAGGACGATTACAAACGGTGTTTCGGTATCAATGAGATAATCTATCATCTGAATGTCGTCTTTGGTCGGAGAATGTCGGATATCCACGAGCATGAAAACAAGTCTCATATCCCTGTCGGCGTTAAGATACCCCTCTATAAGTCCTGACCAGCGTTCCTTTTCGGATTTGGAGACTTTCGCATAGCCATAACCAGGGAGGTCAACAAAAAATATATCGTCAAGTCGGTAGAAATTAATAGTAGCGGTCTTACCAGGAACAGAACTCACACGGGCGAGATTTTTTCTGTTGAAGAGTTTGTTTATAAGGGTGGATTTCCCGACATTTGAGTGTCCGGCGAAAGCTATTTCAGTATTTTCCGGCGGTGGTATCTGTGAGAATTTTCCGTATGATGCGTAAAATTCCGCTTTATTGTAATTAAGTTTCATATATCAGTCCTTTCATTCCGTAAGAAGTGCATTACCGAGAACATCGGAAAGATTTTCGGCATATATGAATTGTATATTTTCCTTTACGACGTCATCTACTTCTTCGAGGTCGGGTTTATTGTCAGCCGGAATAATTATTGTTTTAATACCGGCTTTGTAACCTGCCATAGTTTTTTCACGTAAGCCACCTATCGGAAGTACTTTTCCGTGTAAAGTGATTTCGCCGGTCATAGCGACGTCTGCACGGACAGGTATTCCCGACAATGCGGAAACTAATGCAGTAGTCATAGTCACACCGGCTGATGGTCCGTCTTTCTGGACAGCACCTTCCGGAGCGTGTATGTGAATATCCTTATTCTTGTAAAATTCCGGATTTATATTATATTTTCCGGCAATACTTCTTACATAGCTTACGGCAATACGTGAACTTTCTTTCATAACGTCGCCGAGAGAGCCGGTAACTTCCGTCTTACCTGTACCGTCAAGTACGAGTACTTCAAGAGGCATTATTACACCGCCTACGGAAGTCCATGCGAGACCGTTTACAACACCTGCCTGATTTTCTTTGGAGAGCAGGTCAGCGGAATATTTAGGTATTCCGAGGAAATCATGTAAATTTTCCGGCTTTACGGTAACTTTTTTGGTTTCCTCAGATGCTATTTTTCTTGCGGATTTTCTGCATATTGAGGCTATAACTCTTTCAAGGGAACGTACACCGGCTTCCTTTGTATAGAAACGTATAATATCGTGAAGTGAATCGTCAGTTATTCTTAACTGTGACGCTTTAAGACCGTGTTCTTTTATCTGTTTCGGTACAAGATGTTCTTTGGCTATATGGAATTTTTCTTCTGCCGTATAACTCGGAAGTTCTATAATTTCCATACGGTCAAGTAACGGAGCAGGTATAGCAGAAATATTATTTGCAGTCATGATAAATACGACTTTGCTTAAATCAAACGGAATTTCTATGAAGTGGTCACGGAATGCATAGTTCTGTTCGCTGTCGAGGACTTCAAGCATAGCGGAAGAGGGGTCACCTTTTATGTCACTGCATAACTTGTCAATTTCGTCAAGAAGTATAAGCGGATTGCTTGTACCGGCTTGTTGCATAGCTGTAATAATGCGTCCGGGCATAGCACCGATATAAGTTTTTCTGTGACCTCTTATATCAGCCTCATCACGTACACCACCTAATGAAACTCTTGCATATTTTCTGCCCATAGCCTTTGCGACGGATTTTGCTATAGAAGTCTTGCCGATTCCGGGAGGTCCCGCAAGGCATATAATCTGCCCTTTTATTTTAGGATTCAGCATATATACAGCAAGAAATTCTATAATACGTTCCTTTACTTTTTTCAGCCCGTAATGTTCTTTTTCAAGAATGTTTTCAGCTTTAGAGATGTTCATTTTTGTTTTTGAATATTTTCCCCACGGAAGTTCAAAAACCGTATCAAGATAATTTTTTATAACGAAAGCTTCCTGAGAATAAGGCGGTAATTTACTTAATTTTTCAATTTCCCTGATAAGTTTTTCACGGCTTTTTGCATCACAGTCTATACCCATAGCCTTGGACATATAACGGAAAGTTTCTTCATTTTCGCTTTCGCCTAACTGTTCCTGAATAACCCTCATCTGTTCACGAAGGAAATAATCTCTCTGGTTTTTGTCCATATTTTCCCTTGTCTGTTCGTGTATTTCCTCTTCAACTTCAAGGACGTTATTTTCATTTGAGAGATATGAAACAAGCATTGAAAGCCTGTGTATAAGATTATTTTCTTCAAGAAGTTTCTGCTTTTCCTTGTAGCCTATACCGCAGTTGAAAACTATCAGTTCAAAGAGTTTTTCGGGGTCTTCCTGAGTGAGTACGGATAAAGCAAGTTCTTTAGGCATTTTCGGGAAAAACGAAGCATATTTTTCAAATGTATTTTTTATCACACGCATAAGAGCATTTATTTCAGTCTCGTCATATTTTGCCCTTGAATGTGACGGAATACGTTTAACTTCAGATACAAGTGTTTCGCCGTCGTCATTGAAAGATATTAAACGTGCCTTATAAATACATTTTACAAGGACTTTCATAATATTGTCGGGTAGTCTGAGAACCTGTTTTATTTCGGCAACAACGCCTGTTTTGTACAGGTCTGAAACTTCCGGATTATCTGTAAATGCGTCTTTCTGTGCGATAAGGAATAATCTGCCGTTCCTTTCAGCAATGGCAGATTCAATTGACTGGACGGTTTTTTTACGTGCAACATCAAAAGTCATTACCATATCAGGAAATGCAACAAGTCCACGCATAGTAACAGTATAAAAAGCGTTTTCATTTTCTATAAGCTGATTGTTATTGATAATTTCTTCCATTTTTATCACCATATCCTTTAACTTAAGTCATGAATACTGCTCCGGATAAGCAACTTACAATATATCCGGTATAACAGGAAATCACCTGTGAATTATATTATACTACAAAGATGATAAAAATGCAAGCATAAATTTCAGATAAGCATTAAAACCGGAAAAAAACTGACAAGATAACGGCATCTTGTTTCCCATACCATAAGGAATAATGCAAGAATAATTACAATAATTCCGGAAATATCGTATTTTCCGGCAATATATTTACCGGAAATTTTATAAAGCATTCTGAAATGAAATACCGATATTAAAACATAAAATGCATAATTTTTCAGGAATCCGTATTTATTGTAATATCCTGCCATGTATGTACCGTCACGCCACGTATACGAAATCTTACAGGATAAATGTTTCAGAAATCCCGAAACGCCCATGTCGGAAAGTTTTTCATATATTCGGGCAATATCAGCATTTATCTTGTTGTTGTAGCCATTGAAACTCAACGTATATCGGAAATCTTCCGCACAGTAACCGCCTCTTCCGTGTGAACTCATCATAATCCAGTGAATCAGCGGAAATTTATATTTTTCAATTTCTGTTTCGTCAATATCTATAATCCCGACTGAAATTTTACTGAAAATCATACAGCATATTGCAAATACCATAAGCAGTAGGGATATATTTTTCAGACCTTTCCGGCGACGGTTAATAATAATGTCAGTAATAACTGCCGGTATGATAAGTCCGGCACTGCCCTTGAATTTATATCCCACTGCCGTGAGTATACCGCATATTATAATATCCGGCGTACTGTATTTTCCGGTATATCTGATATAAAAATATAAAGCACCGGTAATATAAGGCATTGTCATTGAATCTGTATAGAAAAATGCCGAATACGTTACAAACGGTGTAAGAATAAGTCCGCATACGGCACACGAGACGGATTTTTCAGGAGTATGAATAATCCGTGAAATTTTGTACATCAGTATGTATGATATATCCAGACTGATTATATTGAATATAACCGGAAATATATTATTTATACTTCCGGTAAATAAATACTCCAGTCTGTAAAGTACGTAAATTACAGTAAATATCATGTGATTGTTGGGATATACGGAAAAATAATGGTTGTGTATTTCCGGTATATTATCATACAGAAAATTTCCGGTGACCATATTTTCCGCACCTGTACATATATATGAAAGGTCATTTTTCGGGGTGAAATCCTGTATAAATGCAAAATCAAGTTGAAGTACAAGCAGAATCAGTGCCAGTATACAGAATATCTGGTCAGAAAGTATTTTATTTCCACGTATAAATTTTTCAAGTAAGTTTTCTGCCGTACCTGCTCCGGAGGATATAAAATATGTTACAGTCAGGAATACCAGTATAATAATGATTCCGGCAGTTACTGAATCAAGTACACGGCTTATAACAGGTATCAATGAAGTAGCCGATACAGCAATGACGTACAGAAAAAATATTCCGGAAATAAAGCTGAGATATTTTTTTATCATAATTAATCACTCTCCGGTTACTATGATATACCGGTGTGCTTAATTATGGTGTATGTTTTTCTTAAATAATTCTTAAAAATTATATTTTTCTGAAATTTGCGAATCATCTATTTACTTTTGCGTGATAATGTGTTAAAATGTAAAAGTAAATAATGCCCTATGGCAGACAGGAGTAATATTAATGATTGATAAAATAAAGTCTGAAAATATGGACCTGCTTTTTGAAGCAATTCTGACACTCGAAACGGTGGACGATTGTTATAAATTTTTCGATGACCTCTGTACAAGTATAGAATTAAAGTCATTTGCACAGAGATTACAGGTTGCAAAACGCCTTACTGAACATAAAGTATATAGTAATATCGTTACTGAAACCGGAGTAAGTACAGCTACAATAAGCCGTGTACACCGTTCACTGAAAGACGGTAACGACGGTTATAACATAGTATTTGACCGTCTTAAAAAGAAATCCGGTTAAATAAGCCTGAAATGTTTCAGAGCGTTAAAAATTCCGTCGTCTTCAATGTCAGATGTCACATAAGATACAAACGGATATAGTTTTTCCGCACCACCCATGGCGATACTGTTCGGAACGGCTTTCAGCATTGGCAGGTCATTCATGCTGTCGCCTATGGCGTATGCTCTTTCCCGTGGGATATTCAGCTTTTCAAGGATAATGTCAATGGCGGTTGCTTTCGTATAGCCCAGTGGTACATTTTCATAGAATCCGTTGCCACGGTCTATAATGGAAAAATATTTACTGATTTCCCTGTTGAAGCGTTCCATATCACTTTCGGGATTAGTCCATATAACGAATTTATCAAAAATAAAATCATGGTCACTGACTTTTCTGCTTATGTCAGTACCGTTTTCAACGAAAACATTCATGAAATAGTCAAGACCGGCATTGTGTACCGCTTTGTCGTCAAAAAAATAACAGTCACTGTATTCGTATACCGGAGTTACACGGCATTCACGGATAATACGGGCTATTTCCCGACAGAAATTCTTTTCCGGAGTATAATGCAGAATGACTTCATTTCCGTACTCTATATAAGTACCGCAACCACATAGAAAGCCGTCAAAACCTAAGTTCCGGACTTCCGGACTTATATTAAATGCAGTACGTCCGGTATTTATGAAAGTAAGATTTCCCATTTCACGAGTAAGGGCTATTGCTTTACGTGTACTTTCGGGAATAATACATCGTTCGTCCTCAGTAACAACAGTACCGTCTATATCGAAAAAAATAACTGATTTCATTTAAAAAACACTCCTTGAAAAAATAATTATGAGGTGATATTTATTTTACACATATATCACGGAAACGGCAAAGGCAAAACGTCTAATGCTGTGGGTATGGCGATAAGAGCCACCGGAGCAGGTTTTGACGTAATGTTTGTACAGTTTCTTAAAAACGGAAGTTCTTCTGAAATAAACGTACTCCGGAAAACAGAAAATATAACGGTCATATGCTGTGAAGCCTGTAATAAATTTACTTTCCGTATGAACGAACATGAAAAAAAACTGGTCACTGAACGGCATAATTCAATGATTGGTCAGGCATTCCGGAGTACTGCCGATATTATCATACTTGACGAGTTTCTTGACGCTTACAACATGAATTTACTTGACAGGGAAATTTCCGGAAATCTGATACTGAATGATAATCGGGAAATAATTCTCACCGGAAGAAATCCGGCGGAAATATTCCTCGAAAATGCTGACTATATCAGCGAAATAAATTCAATACGTCATCCATACGAAAAGGGCATTACAGCACGTAAAGGTATAGAATATTAGGAATGAAAAAATTCCCTTGTTTCCTTTACAAGTGCCATATCCTGCTCAGATACCTTTATTTTTGTGAAAAATTCATTACCCTCTGAAGTAGTGACTTTTACTTCAACGATTGTACCCTCATCTGCTTCCTGAAGAGCCTTTCTTACGAACATAAGAAATTTAGGGTGATTTTCCTTGAAAGTCTTAAGGAGTGGTTTTATTTTAACTAATGCTAATGGATTCATATTTATACCTCCGATAACAACAGGCTGACTTTTTTGTGCCAGCCTGTTTTTTTATTTTTACTTTTTGATTAATGATTTACCTGTCATTTCTTCGGGTTGTGGCATACCGAGAATTTCAAGCATAGTCGGGGCGAGGTCAGCGAGTACGCCACCGTCACGAAGTTCACAGTCGTAACCTACACAGAAAAGCGGTACAGGATTTGTTGTATGTGCTGTGAAAGGACTTCCGTCGGGTTCGTACATCTTATCGGCGTTGCCGTGGTCTGCGGTAATAAGTGCTGAACCACCTTTG
>JAAVHK010000152.1 GCA_014799765.1 Ruminococcus sp. | reverse complement strand
CCACTTGTTTATAAGATTTTTCATATTTGTTTCGCCATTAATCTTATACATCATTTTAAGGAATACTTTTACCATTGACTGATATATAGGACGATAATAAGAACCGTCGTCCTTGTTTTCAAGACTGAGAGTTCTTGCTTTCAGAACATATGCATTCTGTACTGTTTTGCCGTCTGAATCAGTATGTTCTTCGCACGAAAAACAGAAACCGAATCCACCGTTTTCCCTTATGGCGTTTACAACATCATCTGACATTGAATAGCCTGATTCCCTGTTCATTTTTGTTATAATTTTGTCTCTTAATGCAACGGTCTTTGTTTTTATATTAAATTCGTCTTCGAAGTCAAATCTTACAGGCGGATAAGCGTCGCCTTTATTTACGTTGAAGCCGTTTTTTTCAAGATAGTCATTGCACTGTGAAGCAATCATCATACCGCAGGCAACGTATGAAGCGTCAATATATATACCAGGAAATTTTATGGAAATATCCTTGTCGCCAGTATCTCCGCTTACCTTGCCGAAGTTGATTTTTCCGGCACTTCTTGACTTTACTGTGAAATTAGGATAACAGAAAACTGAATAAGGCTTTACACCCTCAGGAATCTTATTACACTTTTCCTTGAATTCATTGATAATATCAACATTGTTTGAGATTGAACCGAAACTTGTTTTTTCGTTACCTTTGAAATTAAAATAAGTGAAAACGGGTATTTTTATTTCTTCAATCATTTTCATGAAATTCTTGAAAGCATTGAAAGTTACAAGACCGTCTGTTTCCATTTTGTTGACATTCATTGTTGCCTTAAGACTACTGCGGAGTGAGGCTTTTTTTCTGCCAGGGTCAAGGAAATCACTGTCATGAAGAGCCGGTACAATCATATTCCAGAGTTTTTCGTTTCCGGACTGATTACCGAGGCGTTCAAGATAATTTCTGAAGAAACCTTTTGTTTCTTCGTTTTCCATAAGGTCAGTGATATTGCAGTTTGCAATGATGACTTTTGTTTCAGTATTTTTGTTCTTTACACCGGCGTGGTCAAAAAATGCTCTCATATTAAGGAATTTTTCAACAAGGGCT
Source organism: Ruminococcus sp. (assembly GCA_014799765.1). GTDB lineage: Bacteria > Bacillota > Clostridia > Oscillospirales > Ruminococcaceae > Ruminococcus. The sequence goes on along the minus strand of JAAVHK010000152.1, from coordinate 10,341 downwards.
ATCATCTGTTCTGCGAAGCCCTCCTGCATTTTTTTGTAGTATCTGTTATACTGGTCACGTCTGATAATAAGTTCTTCCTTGTTAAGTTCCGTAAGAGCTGTACTGCCGTTTACGTCCAGTCCGATAAATGTAGAAAGAATTGTATTTCTTGCAAATGAAGATTGTTTTATTTTATCGTCTGCACACTCGTCAATATCAACCGTGAGGGTTTCAAGAAGAAACTGTTTTGAAGAAGTAAGGCGTTTTGTATCTCTTCCGGAAGAACCAGTAATTTCAGCCGGAATTATTTTTATATTACCGTCTTCGTCGAAAGTGGTATCACAAGAGATAAGTTTTGTTTCGCTTACTATGTCGGAATCTTTAATGCCCAGTTGCAATTCATGTCTTTCGATGTAGTCAAGTTTTGTCTGATTATCTCCCATAGCAAGCGTAAGCAGACCGGACATACTGCCGTTACCATATTTATTGATAATTTTGTTTCTTATTTTTAAAACTTCGTCAGCATATTCTGCGAACTCGTCGGAATCGGGGTCTTCTGCTTCGTATTCAAGAGCCTTGTTAATTTTATATTCAAGCTGTCTTCTCATGTTCTTCATTTCCCTGATAAGCTTTTTCGGGGTAAGAACTTCAAGTATCTCGTCGTATCTGAAATCAAGATTACTTTCACCGCTTGAATTTTTCTGGTCATAGATTTTGTTTGCTATTTCATAGAATTTCTGATTTGTTATATCTATCTCAACGAAGGGTGCGGGGGGCATATCGAGGGAATATTCAAAAGATATATCGCCGGTATCTGGGTTGCCTACCTGTTTTTCATAGATAACAGGCTTGAATTTTTTCAGAAATTCTTCATAACTTGAAACTCCGAGCGTTTCTTCAATTTCTTTAAGAAGTTTGTCGTCGGGATTCTTCCTTAGCATAAAGTCAAGTCTGTCAGTAGGCTTGCCGGTAACATAATTTACTCCCGGACTGAACTGTTCAAAAATAATAGTTCTGCTTGATTGTTCAATTGGCATTTTTACACTCTCCTGTAATAATATTTATCTTCATGAATCAACCGTAGCTGATTCACAGACTACTTATAATGACATTTTTCAAGGTTATGTCCTCATCTTCCTGTACTTTTTTCAGATACTGTACAAGCTCTTCTGTTATGAAAATTTTCTGACTTGCCATTAATCCGCTTTTATCGCAGATTTTAAATATATTGAATCTGCCTGTTTTTCTTTCATCTATAACTGCTTTGCGTAATATACCTGCACGTCCGATTATTATGCTTTTTTCATAGTCGAGACATTCTATTTTAGGCGGAAGCATAAGCCAGCACTCGTGTTCCTTGCGTAAAGTTTCATGATAAAGTATAACCTTACTGAAAAGAACATATTCCATTTCAAAGTCTTCAAGTATATTCTTCAAGCGATCGGAAATAAGAGGTATACCTGTTCCCTCATTGTAAATAAAATCGGGATAAATGTCACCGCTTTCGAGGTCAACATTTATTACGGTAGCTGTTTTTATGTCTATATGCTGATGTTCACATTTTTTACAGGCATTTTTATATCTGAAATCAACGCTGTCGGTATCTATGGCGGCGTATTCAGGAAGAATATCAGCGGACATTATGTAATAATTACTCAATTTATTTTTATCCTTTCGTAAGTTTTTTAAACTCGTCAAATGATTTTGTCTTACTCTTATCGTATGCCATTGCATCTTTGGAAACATAATAATTTTCTGTATAAGCCATTTCCGTAGGGTAATCAAGAATAGCTTCTTTTATTGCTTGACTTAAATCGTCCATAAGTTCCTGAAAATCTTCTTTTTCTTTCTGTTTCTGTTCTTCCGAAAGATTCATACGACATGAGTTACTTAATTTATCTTTCAATACATCAGCAACTCTGTCGTTAAGATTAGCTAATACAGTTGCTTCATAGTTGTCTGCTCTTGTTGTCTTAATGTTCGCAACAGCATCTTCCCTGATATATTCTTCTTTTCCGTTCGTATCTAAATTGTAACTGTGTCCGCCGAGATGTAATTGCCTGCCAGTTCCTCTGATAACATCATATTTAGCTTTCAGCCATTCTTCTTCGGTAATGTTCTTGTCGACTTTTTTTAACATAGGCAGACATACAGCATTATTCGGGTTGTTTATGTCATAACCGTACAGGTTAGCAAGCGTGACAAGAAATTTATTCTTGTTCATACACTGATTACCTGGGATAAGATGATGATATGCTTCAGTACACTCAACTTTATCGCTGAGACTTGAAGAAATTTTTTTTATTCTGGAAATAGTTTCGTCATCTTCCGGCGGAAGTTCTTTATTCATATTTTTTTTGAGTTTTCCCGAATTGTTTTCATTGTCAAGAAGTATCGTATCAGACGGAACAGACTTTTTAAGAGTACAGGTTTCCGCATATTCCGGCGGACATTTTCCGGAACATATACCGTCTTCACTGGGATTATACAGTTTTGCAGAAGATTCTGATTTTTTCGGGGGTTCCGGCTCAGTGTCACCGGTTTTTTCCATAATGCTTTTATTTTTGTCTTCAAATTTAGCATACACTTCGCCTAAAGCTCCGAACACATCTGCATATGCCTTATCGGACATCTTTTTTTGTTCGTCGGTAGTTTCCTGATTATATGTATTTATCTGATTGTCAATATCTTTTTTAAGATTTTTGTCAAGAGTAACATCAGATATACCTGTATTCATTACAACATTATTATTAGGGTCAGCTATTTTCACTATACCACCATATGCACATATTTTTATTGAGGTATTCAGAATAACAGGAGTACCACAGGCACTTGTTACACATAGTTCAGTATTAATCCAGTTCCCAACCCATGCCGGATTACATACTTTGATAGTCGCACACGGACCCGTCATAGCAGGTTCTTTATTGATGGTAATTATATGACGTCCGTTGAATGTGGTGTTATTATCTGCAATGCTTGCATTAAGTACACCTTGTCCACCGTTTGTGCATGTACATCTTGCACACGAAAAAACATAGTATGACATACTATCACCTTATATTTTCAAATATATAATTGTTAAACCGTTACTATACAAATATCATAATATAACGTTATTGTCAACAGTTTTTGTAAAAAAGGACATAAAACGGCACTCAGAAATTATTGCCGGACATACATATGTCCTGCTGAACCATGAATTAATAATTGACAGATTCCGGATTATGTGTTATAATATAACAATGAACTATAAATTAAAAAATTTTTGCAGGAGGTAAAATAATTGAATGTAAAATTACAGAATAAGTTATCACGGCAGATTACGAGTTATGCAATGATTATAATCGGTGCTGTTGTGTCGGCATTTGCACTGGAACAGATACTTATTCCGGCACTCATCATGGACGGCGGTATGGTAGGTATTGCCATGATAGTAAGTGCTAAAACGCCGATACCCTTGAGTGTCATGACGCTTGCTCTTAATCTGCCACTTGTCTTTATAGGTGGTAAAAAACTTGCACGTTCCTTTGTATTCCGTTCGCTGACAGCTATGGCAGTATTTTCCGTTGCACTTACATTTTTCGGCAAGACAGAATACCACGTCACTGACGATAAAAATCTTGCTATTGTATTCGGTGGTATGTTGCTTGGTTTCGGCGTAGGACTGGTACTATTGAATGGTGGTTGCCTTGACGGTACTGAAGCAGTTGCCGTAATGGTCAGCCGGAAATTCAAGTTTTCAGTAGGACAGATTGTACTTTTTTTCAATGTTATTATCTATCTTACAGCAGGTAAGCTTTTTGGTCTTGACCGTGCGTTATATAGTCTGCTGACGTATTTTATAGTATCGAAGATAGAAGACTTTGTCAATACAGGTATGCAACAGGGTAAGGCAGTAATGATAATAACCAATCAGGGCAAGGAAATAGCCAGTGATATATATCATACTCTCGGAAGAACCGTAACTCTTATTGAAGGTAGCGGACTTATTTCAGGTGAAAAAATAATCCTTTATTGCGTCGTGACCCGTATAGAAATACCTACTCTCCGTAAGATTGTCAGCAATGACGATTATTCAGCATTTATGGCTATCAGCGATGTATCGGAGATAATCGGAAAACATATCAAAAGCAATTCTTCCGAACTGAAATAACTGGTCAGAATTTATATTATAAGGAATTGAATATTTATGAATACAGAACAGCTTGAAAAATTACAGAATATTATTAAAGGTGCGAAAAAAGCCGTATTCTTTGGTGGAGCAGGTGTTTCAACAGAAAGCGGTATTCCAGACTTCAGAAGTGTTGATGGTCTCTATCATCTTAAATACGATGTACCGCCGGAACAGATTTTAAGTCACAGTTATTTTCTGAAACATACAGAAAAATTTTTCGGTTTTTATCGTGACAAAATGCTTTATCTCAGTGCAGAACCCAATCAGGCACACATGAAACTTGCAGAACTTGAAAAAAAAGGTATTCTTTCAGCAGTTGTAACGCAGAATATCGACGGTCTGCACCAGCTCGCCGGAAGCAGAAAAGTCTATGAATTACATGGCAGTGTACACAGAAATTACTGTATGCGTTGTGGCAAGGCTTTTAACGTAAAGTTCATTGCGGAATCAGAAAAAATACCTCATTGCGAATGCGGTGGAATTGTCAAGCCTGATGTTGTGCTATATGAAGAATCACTGCCTGATAAGACAGTTGAACAGACTGTCAGGGCTATTGCAGAAGCAGATGTTTTAATAATCGGCGGAACGTCTTTGAATGTCTATCCGGCAGCCGGATTTTTAAGATATTTTAACGGAAAACATCTGATTATTTTAAATCGTGATGCAACACCGGCAGACAATATTGCAGAACTCTGTATCAGGGATAACATTGCCGAAGTACTTGGCAAAATTGAATCTTGAAATAAAAAATCAGAAAAACCGGAAGTTTTTACGCTTCCGGTTTTTTTATTGTTCATACGCCGTCAACTTCTTCCACAGCTTCTATGACATTTCTTGTTATATTAAGTGTTTCCTGAATAAGAATACGTATTTTTTCGTCGATAGTATCATATAATCCGGCTATTTCGGAAATCTTCTCCGAAGCCAGACCGGAATTTATCGTACTTACAGAAACTGTACATTTTTCAGTTTCAAGCAGATTCTGCAATCTGGTTACGACATCATTCAGAGCGATTTTATTATATTCAACACCGCCAGACATATTTTCACCTCTTTACAAAATTTACAGAAAATATTTTTTGATATTATTCACTGTAATTACTGTAATAAATTCTTAATTTTTCCTTTATATCTGATTTCAATGACTGAAAGTTTTCCACTTTTTCAGGCGGTGGCAGATTAATATCATCATTGTTGTTTTTATTATAAAAATTTTCATAAACTGACTGAAATTTAAAGCCTTTCTGTACAGTTGCATTTTTATAAATAACGTCTTCAATCACGCCTTCGTGGTCTTTTTTTATGGTAATATCAGCGACATATCCGTTCAGCATAAGTTCTACACGCACTTTATCTGCAAGGGCAAGCATTACAGAATTCCATCTTTTTTTATGGTTCTTTTTAAGTTGTCTTATATATTCATTTGTTTCTTTTGCCGCGTTCACTCTGTCAAGTTCTGAATCTATAGCTGATGCCAGACTGTATATTCCGCCACCTATAACTCCGCCTGCTTCTCCGCCGACTATTGCTTGACCAGTACGTGAAAACAGTTCGCCAAGAGCTATGTCTTTAATTGTTCCGCCTATTACACCGACTATATCAAATTCTTCGTCCTGTTGAAATTTGTTATAGTCATAGTAATTGATATTTGCTGCATTTTCTATATTCAAAGTATTTTCTTTCTTTAATATTTCTTCTTCTGTACCAATAAAATCAATTTCTGTATAAATATTAAAACTGCCCAGTGAATGAAATTCCCCTTCATATTTGTTTTTCTTTTTTTCCTGAGGATGGATAGTATATTCTTTCGTCTTTACCTGAAATACTTTGTATTCTTCGTTGTTGATTTTGTCTTCTTTTTTTTCTGAAGTTATATCAAATTCAATATTTCCGAAAGTGTTTTCTGTTTCACTTATAGTATGTTCCAGTAATTTTTCTTCATTCATATTAGAACTCAATGAAAAATCCAAAGTTAATTTAGTGTGTTCTGTTGTATACGATTGATTACAATTGGATATTATAAATTTTACAGACTTGTATTTTTCAGAGTCTAGAAGTTCAGCTGTTTCGTCAAGGTTCTTGTTTTTGGTATAAACTGCATAATATTTGTAATCATAACTATAATAAGGCAACTGACTGTCATAAAAAACATGACGATGTTTTTCAATATCTGAAACATATTTCTTTTTCTGATAACCACATTCTATAAAATCACTCAGAAGAGAGGTATTTAAACTTCCGTCATCATTGACACAAAGCTGAAGAATTCTGATCAGTGTTTCTTTTTCTTCGGCAGTGATTTCTTTTTTTTTCAATAACTTTTTTAATTTTAATTTGTCTGATACTACATATTCATGTTTTTTTTCGTCAAAACTTATATATTTTTCCAGACCATATATTTTAGCTGTTTTTTCCGGTTTCCAGCCATGAACCTCTTTCACACTGCTATACCCTGTTATTGTATTAAGTAATGCATCAGCTTTTCCGGATACGCTTATAAGATTACTTAACTGATTGTTCAGTGAAACAGATGTATTATAATCTGTATTTTCTATCATGCCGGAAATTTTTCCAAGTCTAGATTCTGCTCTTGTAAGAATAAATTCCAGTTCTGTTTTCAAGCGGTTAATCTGTGTTACTTCAAACCACGGAACAACATTATTTGTTATACCTGATAACCATGAATATTCCATATTTTCAGTTGATAAGACAGAATCGGCAATAACGCTTTTATTTCTGCTGATTTCTTCTGCAATATCGGAAACTGTATTCTGACTGTAATCGTGTTTACTCAAGCTTTCCGCCTCCCTGCTGATTACTGATTTTCAAGTTCTATGACAGCATTATATACACTTTCTGTCTGCTGTATGGTATTCTGTATAAGCTCATATACGTTATTATGCAGTGTATCGTAAAATTCTGAAATGTTACGGAAACTTTCATATGTTTTTCCGGCAAGTACTGTATCAGATAAATTTACAGAATTAATTTCAAGTGCTTTTTTCATCATTGAAATTGATTTCTGAATACCCTGTAAGTTATAATGCGTCATAGGCGAAGTTGCTTCACGCCAATCTGACAGAACAGTAATATTTTCTAATACCTTAGGAGTGTACGGTGTTTTAATGTTGGGTCTGATACTTTCATATTTTGATTTTATCTTACTGAGAATACCGGCAGAAAGTTTAATCCATTTTTCCGCATCTTTATTATTGGATTTTTTCCAGTTTATATTGAAAGTAGGTAATACACCACCAAAATAAGATACATCTACATCACGGTTAAAAAGGAATGCCAGAGATGTAATTGCATTTGGAATAAAATAATTCTGGTCTTTTTCATTCAACTTGAAATACATAAGTAATTTGTCAATAGCTTCGGTAACTATTATATCTTCATTCTCCTTGAAAATATATCCAGAAACAGGACCAAGAACAGAGTCAGGAATAAAGTCAGGAATAAAGTCTATAATGACATCCCATAAATGAATATCTTTCAGTAACTTGGCAAGTTGTTTTCCGTTTATATTATTGTCATTACAGTATTTTATAAGATATGCAATAACAGTTGTCAGTTTATCCGTATCAAGTATTTCTTCATCGCCGTTCTTGAGAGCCTTAAAAAAATCATCTTTATTTCCTCCGACTTGTCCGACAATATGGGCGAGATATTCAATAACACCGTTTTTGTCTTCGCAATCGCTGTACATAATATAATCAACGAATCCACGGATTAATTTAATTGAATCTGTTTCAGATGTATAATTAAATTCGCCTGTTAAAATCAGCTTACCATTTTTATACGTCGTATACGTAAGAATAGAGTTAGGGCTATGACATTCTCCGATTGACCCTACACCATTACTACCATATCCCGAACCGGTATAAAGCTGTGTACTACCAGGGATTGCACGCATAAGGGGATGTACGTAATCGGAACAATATGATATATTTTTTATCTTTGATGCCTTTTTGACTATCTGTTTATCGTATTTCCGCATAAACTCGTCGGAAAAACCCTGACCGTCCATGGCAACACATTTTTTTATATTATCGCAACGTATTGTACAATACATTGCTTTATTTCCGCCTTTGGAGTGTCCGACAACGGTTATATTGTCTTTACCCTCAATAGAATCAACGAAGTTATATGCATCAATCTGTGCCGGTGTATCTTCCTTGCCCAGTCCCTCAACATTGTCTTTCCACTCCTGACCGCCTTCAGTTCCCTTGAAAACAACAACGTGTTCATCTGAATCGGGGTCAGTGAGGTCATATGCAAGTACCTTGTAATTTTTTTCATTATCGGGCAGAGAATGCATTGATTCAGCACTTACGGCATCGCCGTCAAGTTTCATTGCCCTGTTCAGTTGCAAGGCACGTATTTTACTGCTTTTCAGCGGGTCTTGCATATATGCGATAACAGCAGCGTATTCATTTTTGCTTATTTGCTCACCGCCTGATGTAATCTGGGAAACATCTGCATTCTGGAAATCTTTTATATCAAACTGGTCTACATATTCGCCTACGTCCTTGCAGTCCTCAAGGGGCTTATATGGATTACCGCCCTTTATTTTCATTGATTTTATATCTTCGTCGCCACGCATATATATTATATGTTCCAGCACACATAATTCGTAATCGCCGTATAATTTGTCACTCAAATTTATCACCTCCTGCGTCTGAACTGTGGAGCAGGTACAGCCTGATTAATCATGGAATCCAGTATTTTGGATTTATCGGCAATTTCTTTTATATTCTGTGAAATATTTTCAAGATTGATGGAAACGGTTGCATCAATATTACTGATTTTTTCAGCGGTTTTTTCCAGTTTTTTATCAGCATTTTTAAGCATAAGCTGAAGTTCTGCTTTTAAGATGTTAATCTTCTGAACATCAAACCATGTCACAACATTATTTATTATACCTGTTTCCCATGAATATTCCATATTTTCAGTTGATAATACAGCATTTTCCGCAATATTTTTCAATTCAAGTATTTCAGAGTAAATATTACCGAAAGTATTTATACTATAGTCATGTCTGTCCATCCTGCTCCCCCTTTATCGTCCGAGATTAAACAATGAAGTATATTTATCTTCCGCTTCAATATTTCCCGTGAAATTGCTTATTTCATTCTGTACAGAATCATATATGCCATTAATCTGCAGGCGGAGATTTTCAACTTCTCCCTTGAATGTTTCCATATTTTTCTTTCTGTTACCTGAAATGAATCCCTCTTCAACAAGTGTCTGAAGAGCCTGTATAAATTCGTCAAGCATATTTTTAATAGCGTCGTCTTTTGCCTTGAGTTCTCCTGTAAGTCTGTTCCATTCGTCGACGTCAACAAAAATATCCTTTGTTATTCCCTCTGCCATAGAAAAAAACTTCCTTTCTTCAAATATTTACATACCTGCCATTGCATTCATTTCTTCTTCAGCCTGTGCTTCCTTTAATTCCCGTTCAAGTTCCTCAATAGTGCTTACAGCATTTTCAATGGTTGTATTTGCCTGTCTCATCTGTTCTTCAGCCTTTTCAAAATCACTGCTACATGATGACATCTGCGAATTGATTTTTTCAATCATAAGCGATATTTTATTTAATGTTTCGCTCTGTACAGAATTTATTTTTTCAATGGCAACTCCTGCCAAAGTATATGCAAAACCATTGACATTATTATATGTATCATGCATTGCATTGAAACTATTACCAAGTGTACCGCATAAAGTTCCGATTTCAGAATATGTATTGTCAAGAGCATCTTTCTGTTTCTGCAATGCGTTATACTCGTTGCTGTTTGATTGAAGTCTTTGTGTGAGGGATTTTCTTAACTCGTCCTGTTTTTCAATAAGTTCATGTGCCTGCCTGATGCTTTCGTTTACTTCGTCTACCGTTCTCGCCATATTATTTTATTTCCTTTCGTTGAATTTATAATATATATTACATCTTTTCAAAACTTTACGGAAAATCTTCAAAAGATGCAACATAACAGAAACAGAAAACAAGAAATTATTGTCTTCTGTTCTGTTACATTACGTTACGTCAATGATACATTTTAATTGTCAACATCAATGATTGCTCTTTTCATGCTTTCAGTAAAGTCTGAATTTTCTGTACAGAAATCAGAAACCTGTCTTACGTTGTTTTCAAGTTCGGTAATGACTTCTGCAATTTTTGTTTCAAGGTT
>JAAVHK010000151.1 GCA_014799765.1 Ruminococcus sp. | reverse complement strand
CAGATTTCCTATACTTCCGAGTGCAGACATTCCCCATTTACTGAAAGTAATATCTGCAATTTTTTCAGCCCAGCCTTTAAGTTCAAAGAGTACGCCACTCATTACAAGCTGTAAAATAAGTACAAACGGCATGGCGGTCATTGCGACGTTAGGTGTTGAAGCTACCGAGGAAATCATTATGCCCATTATATCCGAACTCCAGACGATAAGAAAAATTGTTATGAAATATTCAATTACAGATTTCCCGAATATTATTCCCTCTGACGGAAAATCAATATAAATCATACATATGCCCATTAGAATAATACTTTGTATAAGACATATTAAAAATCAAAAATAATGTGAGACATTATATATGCACTTATATGAAGTCCGGAACGATATTCACTTGTAATGGTATGCAGATACGCTGAATTGAATTAAATACACCTATCCATATTGCCGAGGAGGTAATAGCAAAAAAACCTGATTTTGTCGATTCGTAGGTTGAAAACATATCTTCACCGACAATCGAACATACAAGAAATGAAATAACACCGGCAATTATAATGAATTTCCAGTCTTTCTGATTTTTAAAAAGTCTGCCGTTTTTTACCACATAAACAGGTATCTGTTTTATCATTGAAGTTTTCATAATCAACCTCTCCTTGTATTTTCAAACTTCTGAATAAATTCGTCGCCTCTGCCTCTACCGCCCTCATAGTTTATTTCAAGAACAATTTCACTTAGTTTTTTAACCCCGAAAAATGCAAGTGCATTAGGAATATCGCCATAATATGCAAGATGTCCGGCATCATCCGTTCTGCTTTTCGCAAGCACGATTACTTTTTTATACATATCCGCCACATCGTCGGGATAATGCGAAATCATCAGACCTGCCTTTCCGGAATCCGTACAATATTTCAGTTCCTGTGAATTATCTATCGCCTGTTCCGGAGTTATCGGTTTTGTAATTTGTTTCATCTGGTCAACACGTCCGGCAACGTCAAGACCGGCATCAGGTTCATCGAAAGTGAAAAAACTCATATCTCCTACTGCTTTTATAGCTACCTGAACTCTTTTCCGCTGACCACCGCTTATGATACCAAGCATACTGTTTTTTATCGAAGAAAGCATCATACTTTCTATAACGTCGTCAACCCGCTGTTTGATTTCCTGTCTGCTGTATTCCGAAGCAAGCTGTAATTTTGCGGAATCCATGATAGTATTATAAACCATATCATTTGCACGATAGTCGGGATATTGCGGAACTATTCCTATTTTATGTTTAAGAATCCTGAGATTTTTATATAGATTCATGCCCTCAAGAAATATATCGCCTTTTATATCAAGGGTCTGTTCTGTATCGTGTTTCTGACCGGTTATCGCCTTTATAACGGTAGATTTTCCTGCACCTGCTCCGCCGAGTACAAGTATAAAATCGCCTGTTTCGATATTAAGGTTTATATCTTTCAGAAGTGTTTTCTTTTTACCGAAAGTACTTCTTTTTGCCTTTACTTCGTTGATATTTACGTTCATTATTACGGAACGGTTATTATAATCAAAATGCCCTGACTGTGTCACCGAAGAATCCACGGAATTATATATTATTTCATTTCCTGTAAAAATAAGAGTTGTATTGGCAATGCGGATTACATCTGACGGATTGAGATATTGTTCGGTATTTATTGCATTTTTATTTACAAAAATACCGTTTTTACTGTTATTATCAATTATTTTCCACCTGCCTGAATGATACTGTAGTAAGCATCGTCAATGAAAGAAAAATCCCCGTGATTACGTGAAGCAATTCCGGAATCAAGCATAATATCGCTGTATGAATCAGGCGACTTTCTGCCAAGACGCATATCGCCGTTCAGTTGGACAACTTTTACATCTCTTCCCTTTTCGAGTATAAGTAATGTTGCTGGTTTAGGCGGTGGTGGGCGTAATATACTGTTTTATTATCCAAATATATTGTTCTGTTATCCATATTTTATACCTCTTTATGCTTTCCACGCATACTGAATATACCATTTATCGTCAAGTTTAATCATGTATACGTTATAGTAAAGTTTTTCTTCTTTACCGTCAAGTTTAATCTTCAATGTTGAATTTTTCGTATCTGTATCCGCTGAAATTATATCCGGATGCAGTTCCGGCAGTATATCAAATTCAGTAAAATCCGCAAGAAACGGCAGATACTTCACCAGCGTGGCAATAAGTTTACTGTCTGTAACCTCGTCGATTTTATCCAGTGCAAGCTGAATAAGTTCAGCTTCGGTAGGTTCGATACAATCAAGCATATCTTCAACATTATTGTCGTTCAGGGCGTAGATAAAAGTATTGAATGTATCTTCCGGCTGTCTCTGACTATGGTGCTTATAATACGTGAAGCCGAATACCGCTCCCGCAACAAGAACTATCACGGCGATGACAACAATTATTATCGCAGATTTTTTTGTTTTCATAATATACACCTCCTTTCAGTAATCTATTATAAGTTGTTAATAAAATTTTTGAATTTGTCTTTGAGTGTTTCAGGTTTATTTATATAAGAGACAGAAAGTTCAGAACAATCAGGAAATATTTTTTTATTCTACTTTTAAAACGATATGGAATAGTAACAGAAGTTAAACTTTCATAATTAGAAAATACATAATCTCATATTTCTGAAAATAATATTATATATTGATTCTATATAATAATTTAAAATCAATTACATAACTACAATTGAATTTTAGCATATTTTACAGAAAATGTCAAGAAAAATGCCGTTACATAATACTATGATTATAAATATATCAGGAATTTTTATTTCTGTATTGATTTTTTCCGGATAATTATGCTATGATTTTTGTGGCGGAATTAATGAAATTATATAGGAAACTTACAAATTTTTAATTGACAATATCCGTTTTGTATGTTATACTATATTATATTATAAAAATTTACTGGAGAAAATTATGAATAATATATCAATACTTGGTGCGGGTACGTGGGGAACGGCTATAGCACAAATGATGTCATCATATTGCAATGTCACAGTATGGTCTGCGATAGAATCCGAAATAGATAATCTTAATGCGACGTATGTACATCCTAATCTGAAAGACGTCAGATTATCCGATAATATCCGCTTTACGAAAGATATTTCAGTAGCTTGCAGAAGCGAATATATAGTAATGGCTGTACCGTCCGTATATGTCCGTAGTACTGCCGGAACTATTCACGAATACGTCGACAATACCAAAATTATTATAGACGTTGCTAAAGGTCTCGAAAAAGATACCTGTCTGACTATGACCGAAGTAATAAAAGACGTCCTCGGCGATAAGTGTACTAATATAGTAGCTCTTACAGGTCCTACCCATGCCGAAGAAGTCATAAAAGGTATGCTTACTACTATAGTATCAGCTTCCGAAAATATAGAAAATGCCGAAACAGTACAGAAAATCTTCACGAACGATACTATGAGAGTTTACACCAATCCGGATACACTCGGCGTTGAATTATGTGGTTGTATAAAGAATATAATCGCTATGGCTTCCGGAGTGTCTGCGGGTCTCGGATACGGTGATAATATACGTTCTGCACTCATAACGAGAGGTTGTGCGGAAATGAAGCGGTTAGGTACTGCAATGGGTTGTATGCCGGAAACTTTTTACGGACTCGCCGGAATAGGTGACCTTATTGTTACCGCCTCCAGTACCCACAGCAGAAACAACAGAGCAGGTTACTATATCGGACAGGGTATGACTGTAGGAGAAGCAGTAAAAAAAGTAGGAATGGTAGTAGAGGGTATAAACGCTATCAAACCTGTAATGCAACTTGCCGAAAAATATGGTGTTGAAATGCCTATCGTAGAGGGTATGAACGATGTAATATATAACGGTTGCGGTGCTAAAACTACCGCTGAAAAAATGTTCAGACGTGAATTGAAGTCGGAAATAGAATAATTTATTACTCCGGTGCATTACGTACCGGAGTTTTTATTTAAATCGTTTTCGTTAAGTACGTTACTTAAACGCCTGTATTGTCTGTCGACTGTACTGTATATGCAGACCTCATCACATATCAAGCCTATGAAATCAGCATCAAGCGAGGGTCTTTCTTCGGAAATCCCGATACCAAAAAGTGAATTTTTTACGTCAAAATGCATATTTTTCTTAAATCCGCTCCACTGTATATTTTTAAACTCCATATCGACATTTTTTTCATATACAATCTGGTCACCGGAAATAGATATAGTAAAAAAATGTTCGTAACTTGTCGTTTTGTCGAAATCAACTGACGGTTTAACGCTCCGTAAAAAACCCGATTTCTTATAGACCGTTATTTCCGTATCGAAGCCGTATGGCAGATTTTTAAAATAGTCATAGTCATCTCTGCCTATCTGTGCCTTGACTATCTGTTTTTTGCCGTCGTAAAAAGTAGCGGTATAATTATAATAATGATATACTTTTCTGCCACCAGAGGTACTGTGTTGATGCGAACTGATATAACAATTATTTATTGTATATGTTTCATAATCGTCATTTTTTAAGTCGGATATATTATCAGATAATATACTGAAATCTGTCAGATTGCCGAATTCTTTTCTTATATAATGCTGTTCGTCAAGACGGCTGTCAGTTCCCATAAGAAAAAACATAGCCGATACTGTAACAACAATAAACATTATCCCGATATTTGCAAACCTGCTCACCGATTTACGATATTTGATAAAACTATATATTCCGCCTGCAAATAATGGTAATGCCAAAATAATTCCGGTTATTAGTTTCAGGATAATCGAGATATTTATATTTCTGAGACCGTCCGCACCTGTCATAGTATCTAACATTGAATCAGATACAACACTTGTTACCATACCGGCAGATACATAAAGTATCAGAAAAACTGCCGTTATTACTTCGGACTTACTGGGCTTTTCAAATTTTTTCATAAAAAAACTCCTTAATTGTGTTCGGTGAGGGCTTGACGGCGGAGTACTTCTTTTGTGAGGTCATCTAAATAGGCTTTTGTATTGATTTTTCCGTACTCCTCCTGATACTCATTCCATAAGGTGTCAAAATCGTCCGTCATTACTATATGTGGCAGATATTTATGTTTAAGACGGTCTATTTCTTTCGATACCTTGCCGGATTCTGAATTTTCTTCCGGAACGTAACTCCACATAGGTCTGTACACCGTATGCGTCGAAACATTTTTTTACATCTTCCAGACAGTTTTTATAAAATTCGCTCGGCTGACTGCTCAGACAGATTGATACTATATTTATTATATCAGATTTTGTATTCAGTTTAATATCTGAAACTAATGATTTTTCCGGATTATGTTTTATTTTTTCAAAATATATTACCTCCGTCAGCGTTCCGGCATATTCAGAAGCTTTTTAAGTTCAGTTTTCTTTGTGTACATATTTTCTTCTGCTTCAGTGAGAAGTTCGTTATATGAATATTCGCTTTTTGCGTAGGCATATCCGAATGACAATGCACATTTTACAGGGTCTTTGCTGTCTGGATTGAGTATATAAGGTGAATCGTTGTTTAGTTTTTCAATGAGTTCGTCAATTTCACGGAAAGTACATTCTGTCATTACCATTAAAAACTCGTCTCCGCCCATACGGAAACAGTAATCTTTCTGACCGGTCAGTTTCTTTATATACTCGGAGGCACGTTTTATGACCGTATCGCCCTGTTCATGTCCCATAGTATCATTCATGAGTTTAAGGTTGTTGACGTCAAAATATATAACGCATATTGAAGAACATTTCCGGAATACCGGTATCATGTTCTGATAACACCGCTTGTTGAGGGTCTGTGTCATGCCGTCGTGATTTGCGTCGTATACCGCTTTGGAAAGATTTTCAGCATTACTGTTTATATTAAGGAGCATTTTTTTAAGTCCGCTACCAAGCTGACCTATTTCGTCGTCACGGTTTTCGGCGAAAATATCCGGATTATCTGTTATTTTTCTGTGATTCTCACCGGTGAAATTTCTTGTAGTCTCGATAAATACGTTAATAGGATTGAAAAGCTGTTTTTTCATGTAGATATTGAAAAAAACTACAAGACCTGCACTTATAATCAGAATTATCAGGTATGCAACGGTAATTTTGAGTATATATTTTCTGGTGAAAGGTTTTTTAACTTTGACTATTATATAACCTGCACTTTTGTCCTCTACAGTCCGGAGCGGTTGGAAGACCATTAGTACATTATTATGGTACACTGACCATGAATTTCTACAATTTATGAGGTCAGTTTTCACGGAGCTTATATAATCGTCGTATTCAAGACGGCTTCCGAGTTCTTTTCCGGAAGTATTATATATATAGTTTCCGGCGGAATTGCTGAAATTTATAAGCGATATACTTTCAATAGCGTTGTGATTTTTTTCTGATATCCGGTAAGTTTTTCCCGTACGGATTTATAACGGCTTGTTGCTGTATGTGTGTTGAGGAAATCTTTGGCATCATCGGCATTTATAACGGTTTCGGCGAAAAATACGGCAGAATCCGCCATACCTCGCTGATATTTCCGGCTTATAAGGTTTATACATAAAACAGATAAAAAAAAGCTGAGTATTATTAATAGAACTGCTGTTATTATCAGTGAAGTTGTAATCTTTTTCTGAATAGATTTTGACATTCTGTATAACTCCCTGTATTATTTGAGATATTACCATTTTACAGTAAATTATGGGTTTTGTCAATGAAACAGGATTAATACTGTATGTTCAAATTGTAAATTTTTTGTTGCAGAAATTACATTCTGTTATATAATTGCAGATATTAAAAACTGGTATAGAAAAATAATATGAAACTGGTACTTGAAAATTTATCCGGTTATGATATAATGTACTCACACGGGAAATTTTTATTAAAAGATATATCTTTAAAAAATAACGGTCTGAATTTTTTCGGAAAAGTATTGACTATTTTTCGGAAATAGGGTATTATATAAGTGTATGTTAAATTCAAATAAACGGAATATTCCGTAACGGGAGGAATAGTATTCAGTAATGCCCGAATCAAGAAAAATAATCATGACTTTTTTAGGGGCGTTCATGACAGTGGCGACAATATCAGCCAGCTGTTATTTTTCGTCGGTGGAGCTTAACCGCTCAAAATATCAGGTATGGGGTGTAGATGTCTCAAACTATCAGGGTCTTATTGACTGGCATAAACTCGAAGAACAGGATATTTCATTTGCGTTCATAAAGGCTACTGAAGGAAGCAGTCATGTTGACGAATCTGCACGGCGTAATCTCGAAAAAATAGCAGAAACAGGTATAAAAAAATCTGCCTATCACTTTTTCAGTTTTGACAGCTCCGGCGAAACTCAGGCGGAAAATTATATTTCAGTGGTCGGCAGGGAAGAAATCGACATACCGCCGGTCATTGACATTGAATATTATGCCGACAAGCAATCAAACAAACCCGACAGAAAAGAGGCAGAAAAAATACTCCGTCCGCTTCTTGAAAACCTTGAAGAATACTATGGCGTGAAACCTATTATCTATGCAACGTTTCCGGTATATCTCCGGTACGTGAGGGAAAATTTCAGTGACTATCCCTTATGGATCAGAAGCGTAAACATTGAACCTGACCTTATGGACTGGAAATTCTGGCAATACTGCGACAAAGGCGAACTTTACGGCTATTCCGGTGAGGAAAAATATATTGACCTCAATGTATACAACGGTACTGTTGAACAGTTTTTGTCGGAATTTCCGTAAAATAAAATTGCTTTAAGGAGGGGTTTGTCTATGGAAAAAAACAATGTACGTTATGAACTTGATTTCCGGCTTATGCCGTTAATGACGGAAAATAAAGGTATTGAATTTATAAACCTTATTATTGTAAGCCGTGGAAGTATAATCTGTACTATTTTCAATTCATTTTATGATGAGTGTGGCAATTCGACATTTTTTAAGGATAATCCGAAACATTTCACTGAAGACCAGTTTGTTTTTACTGAAAAGGATTTCAGTAATAATTTAAAGATAGTACATATATCCCTGCCCGAAGAACATGAAGGTTCGGATATATACTGTACCGCCTATATTTTTGCCTGTCATATGGAAGACAATATAGCTACATCATGTTCAATGTATACCGTTGAAAAAAGTATGGGAGATATGGCTTTTATCGGTAAAATGACCGATACCGGACATCTGAATTTCGGTTTTTCGTCTGGTTCGGTGAATGATGATATTCAGTATGTCAGGGAAATTTTTACAAGAAGATGATAATATTTTCCGTGAATTTTAACATACAAGGAAGATAACCTATGAAATCAGATAATAAAAAAATACGTTTACTTGCACTTACAGGTATGCTTACAGCACTGACTACAGTTGCAACCATTGCAATACGTATACCTACCGCAACGAAAGGTTATATAAATCTCGGCGATACAATGGTTAATATGTCGGCGTGGATTACCGGCGGACTTTATGGCGGTATAGCAGGCGGTATCGGCTCACTTTTAGCGGATATAATATCAGGTTGCTACATATACGCACCGGCAACGCTTGTTATAAAATTTTTTATGGCTTTCTGTTGTTACGGAGTATATAAATTCTGTTCAGGAAAATTCAGTCCGCTGACCGCAAGAATAATATCGGCTGTTGTTTCGGAATTAATCATGATAACCGGTTACGATATTTTCACCGGATTCATGTATAATTCGGTATACTCTGCAATGACGGCACTTCCGGAATTTGTTGTACAGGGTATCGCAGGCGGTACTTTTTCGGTAATACTCTATGAGTGCATTATAAAACGTATTCCTGTTCTGAAAAAACACTGAAAATAATCAAAAGGAGTGTATTTTATTATGAAATACTACATCGGTATTGACCTCGGCGGTACTAATATAGTCGCCGGTGTCGTTGACGAGGAATACAACATCATTGCAAAGGCAAGTACAAAGACTAATTGTCCGAGACCCTCAAAGGAAATCGCTGACGATATGGCTAAAATGGCTTTACAGGCTGTAAAAAATGCTAAACTCACTATTGACGATATCGAGTGGGTTGGAATCGGTACACCAGGTATCGCAAACAGCAAGACCGGTATTATAGAACGTGCAAGCAATCTCGGTTTCAAGAATGTTCCTATGGTACAGTACATTCAGGAAACCATTGACAAACCTGTTTTCATTGAAAATGATGCCAATGCAGCCGCATATGGTGAATACGTTGCCGGTGCTGCAAAAGGTGCTGAAAATGCCGTTTGTATCACACTGGGTACTGGCGTAGGTGGCGGAATAATCATTGACGGTAAAATTTATTCCGGTTCAAATTTCGCCGGTGCTGAAATAGGTCATACTGTTGTACAGGTTGACGGTGCACAATGTTCATGCGGTAGAAAGGGCTGTTTTGAGGCTTATTCGTCCGCAACAGGTCTCATCAGAATGACAAAAGAAGCTATGGCTGAATGTCCGGACAGTATCATGAACAAAATGGCTGAGGAAAAAGGTAAAGTTACAGCCCGTACATCTTTCGACGCTATGAGAGCAGGAGACAATCCGGCGAAAGTAGTCGTTGATAAGTATATAAAGTATCTCGCTGCCGGAATAACCAATACTATTAACATTTTCCAGCCGGATATACTCTGTATCGGTGGTGGTGTCTGCAATGAGGGTGACCCGCTTCTTCTTCCGGTCAAGGAACTCGTTAAACAGGAAGTTTTCACACGTGATTCCGAAAAGAATACTGAAATAGTAATAGCTAAACTCGGCAACGATGCCGGTATTATCGGTGCTGCGTTCCTCGGACGTGCCAACGCATAATTCAATGAAATTCCGGACTGTATGTATTTTTATGCATACAGTCTTTTTTTGCGTTCCGCCTGTGAAAGTGTACAGTTTATGATGTGAAATTCTGTACATATTGCCGGTTTTTTGTTCCACGTGGAACATTTCCGTAATTTCCGGACACTTAATAAATGAAACGTTTCAAAAGAGGTGATACATATGAAAAATTTTTCAGCAGACGTTAAACTCGCCAAAAAAGGCGATATCTCGGCATTTTCTAGACTTTATGAGACAGTCTATAAAGACCTGTACCGTATAGCCTTGTATAGTCTGAAAAATGCCCATGATGCAAGTGATGTTGTAAGCGATACCGTACTTGATGCATTTTGTTCTATAGATAAACTCCGTGAACCCGAAAAATTCCGTAACTGGATAATGAAAATACTTTCGGCGAAGATAAAGCGTAAACAAAAGGAATATTTCAATATTACGGAAGAAATCGGAGATGATTTCCCTGATATAAGCGAATTTGATTACGATTCAATCGAACTGAAAGAAGCTATGGATAAACTTGATAGTCAGTCAAGAATGATGTTGTCGATGTCGGTACTGGGCGGATATACAAGCGAAGAAATTTCAGAAATATGTGAAATAAAATCGGGTACGGTACGGTCACGGCTTTCACGTATAAAGGAAAAATTACGTATTGAACTTACAATCTGAACGGAAAGGAGATTTTCTTATGAATAACAACGACGAAAAAGTTAAAAATTTTCTTGAAAATGAAGAAGTTCCGGAAGAACTCAGTCCGGAAAATATACGGAAAATGCTTGACGAAAAAGCACCGTCAAAAAAGCGTAATAGTATAAGCGTTACCGGACGTATAACGGCATTAGTCGCATCACTTGCGGTAATCGCCGGTGGTACTCTTGCATATACGAACATCAACAAAAAAACAGCGGATTATACAAACTGCTGGTCATTACCTGAAATAAGTCATAATGACATATCACCGGAAACCGATACAGGAACTGAAAATGATGATATTCAACAGTTAGCGGATACCGGTAGTTATATGACCGGTGCGGAAAATTACGAACAGATTTACACGCTTTTCAAGGAAGTTGCAGATAGTCGGGGAATCGCTACAGACAGAGGCGGTATGAAGACTTTCGGTGCAATGTCTGCCGGAGCTATGGAAGACGGTGCAGTATCGGCAGATATTGCGGAAATAGCTGTCGAAGAAGATGCATTTGACGACGATGCAATGTATGACTTTGATGCGGTAAATGGTGCAGAAGTTGAAGCCGTCCCGACAGAATCGGAAGCCGGAGCAGGTACGGAATTTTCTGAAACATATAATCAGGAAGAAAACGTACTTGAAGCCGATATAGTCAAGACCGACGGAAAAAATATATACTACGTCTATAACGACTACAAAAACAAAGACAGCATAGGTACTGTAAATTATGCGACTGTCGATAACGGAAAGTTTACAGGTTCTGGAAGACTGGTACTTGATGATACAGTTTCCGGATTTTTAGGCGATAATTACGAAACAGATGTATATGTAAGCGACTTGTATTTATATAACGATATGCTGGTGGTACTCGGTACTGTAAGCGGATATGATACCGTAAGCGAGGATTATGACTGGAAAAATTCCTGTTTTGTGAGTTTCTACACCACCGACGAAACACCACAGCTTATTGATACGTATTATCAGGAGGGCAGTTATAATGATGTCCGTATCAGTCCGGAGGGTTATATGTATCTCATAACCGGCTATTCGTCATGGGATTTCTACAGCATAGATAATCCGGAAGATACTGAAAAATATATCCCTACTTGTGGCGTAGGATATAATATAGAGTGCATACCGGCAGAAGATATACTGCTTCCGGAAGATAATTTTGAAGATATGTATAATCTTAGTTATACGGTAATAGGAAGTCTTGACCTCACACAAACCGGTACTTTTTCCGCCGTCGATACAAAGGCACTCGCCGGATATACCGGTGAAATATACTGTTCCGGCGATAATATGTATACTACTTTCGGGTGGGAAGATACCGATATTACAAGGATTTCCATAAAAGGCGGTGCGATTACTCCGGAGGCTTCCGGAACAGTCAGCGGACGTGTAAATGACCAGTTTTCAATGAGTGAGTATAACGGATATTTCAGAATAGCGGTCACGAATGACGAGTACAAAGAAGTATACCACAGTTATTACGGTGACGAAGAAGGTTTATTTGACCGGATAAAAGATACTATTACAGGCGAAGAAAGCGGTTACTATTCGCAGGAAAGAGTAAAGCGTGATAACAGACTTTATGTTCTCGATATGGACTTGAATGTTGTCGGAAGTGTTTCTGATTTCGGAATAGACGAGGAAATAAAATCTGTAAAATTCAGTGGCGATATGGCATACGTCGTTACCTACGAACAGACAGACCCATTATTTGCAATAGACCTCAGTGACCCGACTAATCCGACTATTCTTGACGAATTTAAGATACTGGGCTATAGTACGTATATGCAGGAATGGAATGACGGTCTGTTACTGGGATTCGGTGTGAATGCAGACGAAAACGGTATAGAAACCGGTATAAAACTTACAATGTTTGATAATTCTGATCCATATAATCTTAATGCCGTCGCAACCTATACACTTGACCGTACAGAAGAAGAATGGTTATATTCCGAAGCCGTATGGGAACGCAAGGCACTGTTGATAGCTCCGGAAAAGAATTTAATCGGAATACCGGTAATAGTTGAAAATTATGTTTACTATGATGTAGATGCAGAAACGGATTTCAATAATACTGCTAAATATATGTTCTTCTCATTCGATAACGGAGAATTTGTATTCCGTGGTGAGATAAGCAGTACAGAAAACAATGCGTGGATTGAGGGATTCAGCAGGGCAGTATATATAGGCGACTATGTCTATGCACTATCCGGCGATAAGTTTATATCTGCGGATATAGAAACTATTACCGAATGCGATACGGTATATTTCAATGACGTTTCGGAATATCAGAAACTTGTTACCGAACCTGAAACTGAAGAACCTACCGAAGAAATCACAGAATCCGAAACTGAAGAAGAACCTGTCGAACCCGAAACCGAAGAGCCTACAGAAGAATTTACAGAGCCTGAAACTTCCGAAACACCGGAGCAGGTTGACTGATATTTAATATGAGGAAGTTTTTTATAATCTTACTGACTTTGTATATGTTGACAGGGTGCGGAAAAGATATTAAACCTGATTCTGAAAACGTTCCGTTGAAGATACCCGATATAGTTTTTATGGAATGTGTATACAATAACAATGACGGTTTTATACAAATATCTTTCACAGACTGCAACGGTGATTTTTATACATCTGTCGACGATGAAGTATGCAGGTTAAGTATTGAAGAACTTATTGAAGAATATAAGTCGGGAAGTCTTGACGACAGGATTAAAAAATACAAATCACGCAGTCCGGAAGAAGTACAAAACAACTATCAGAAGTTATACAATGCGATAATTCAGAACGATTGTGATATAGTATATCCGGAAATGTTTCCTGATGTTGAATCGGAGGATTATAGTTGGTACGGTCTGTATTACGACGAAAACGAAAAAATCAGATTACAGGTTATCCACGAAAATGAATGTTGTACAGACCTTTATTCCGATAATGACGACTTAAACGATATATACAAATGGTATACAGATAACTATTCTGACGAATAACTTTATATGATAAAAAATCCTTATATTACCGGAATGTCGGAAATTATAGGGATTTTTTTTTTATTTGTTATAAATTATTTGTTACAAGTTAATAATATTAAGAATAAAATCACATCTTTTTGTATTAAATTTACTATTGACAAAACATATTGTAAGTGCTATAATTAAAACATAATACGCTATATAATTAATCCGCCGGTGATTGTTTAAGGAACAGGTACATTATATTAATAATCCGGCAGATTTCAGCGTATATAATATGCTTGAAATAAAATAAACACTGCCTTAAAGGTTCGTACATGGAAAGGCTTTGTGTTTATTTATTCTTATTATAAGTCAATGAAAGGAAAATCCTGAAAATGAGAGAATTTAAAGATTTAAAAATAGCTGTTGCCGGAACAGGTTATGTAGGATTGTCACTGGCTGTACTTCTTGCACAACATCATCATGTAACAGCCGTGGATATCGTGCCGGAAAAAGTTGAACTTATCAATTCTAAAAAATCTCCTATTCAGGATGATTATATTGAAAAATATTTAGCTGAAAAAGAACTCAGTCTTACTGCTGTAACAGACGGTACTACAGCTTATTCTGATGCAGATATTGTAATTATTGCTACGCCTACTAATTACGATTCGCAAAAGAATTTTTTTGATACCTCATCAGTTGAAGCGGTTATAAGTCTTGTAATGAAAAGCAATCCGGAAACAATGATGATTATCAAAAGTACAATTCCGGTAGGATATACCGAAAGCGTCAGAAAAAAATTCAATACCGACAGAATTATTTTCAGCCCTGAATTTTTACGTGAATCAAAAGCACTGTATGATAATTTATATCCCAGTCGTATTATTGTCGGTTGTGACGAAAAATCCAGACAAACAGCCGAAATTTTCGCAAAACTGTTACAGGAAGGTGCTGAAAAACCTGATATTGATACGCTTTTTATGGGATTTACCGAAGCAGAAGCTGTCAAATTGTTCGCAAATACCTATCTTGCACTGAGGGTTTCCTATTTCAACGAGCTTGATACTTATGCTGAAATGAAAGGTCTTGACACACAGGCTATTATCAACGGCGTATGTCTTGACCCACGTATAGGAAGTCACTATAATAACCCGAGTTTCGGCTATGGTGGCTACTGTCTGCCGAAAGACACTAAACAACTTCTTGCAAATTATGCCGACGTTCCGGAAGAATTAATCAGGGCAATTGTTGACAGTAACAGAACAAGAAAAGATTTCATTGCTGACCGTGTTCTTCAGATTGCCGGTGGAAACAGCTACACCGGTGGTTATGTCGGGGAAAAGAATGTTGTTATCGGTATATATCGCCTTACAATGAAGAGTAACAGTGATAATTTCCGCCAGAGTTCTGTTCAGGGTGTCATGAAGCGTATCAAGGCAAAAGGTGCTACTGTAGTCATTTATGAACCAACCCTTGAAAATGGTACGTCATTCTATGGAAGTTCAGTAGTTAATGACCTTGAAGAATTTAAACGTATATCACAAGCAATTGTTGCAAACCGTTATGACAGTTGCCTTGACGACGTAATCGAAAAAGTTTATACAAGAGACTTGTTCAGGAGAGATTAATATAAGGAGTAGTTATTATATGAGAACTTTGGAAAAACGTCTTGAAAAGCACGTTGATTTTCTTATTGAAAGATACCCTGTTCTTGAAGTATGCCGTGAGGATATTATATCCTCATATCTTTTTATGGAAGAATCCTATGAAAATGGCGGAAAGTTGCTTGTTGCCGGAAATGGTGGTTCTGCTTCGGATTCGGAACATATTGTAGGTGAACTTATGAAAGGTTTTAAGATGTCACGCCCATTGCCTGCCGATATGTGCGAAAAATTGAAATCAGTTGATTCTGAAATGGGTGAAACTCTCGCCGTTAATCTTCAGGGGGCTTTACCGGCTATCGCACTGGACGGGCATTCTTCACTTACAACTGCATATATGAATGACGTTGAACCTTTACTTTGTTTTGCACAGCAGGTCAACGGCTTCGGAAACAGCTGTGATGTATTTCTTGCTATTTCCACTTCCGGAAACAGTAAAAATATTCTCTATGCTTCAACTGTGGCAAAAGCTAAGGGAATGAAAGTTATAGGTCTGAGTGGTCAGAAAGACAGCAGATTAAGTGAACTGGCAGATGTTACTGTGAAAGTACCTCAGACTGAAACATATATGATTCAGGAATTACATCTTCCTGTATATCACTGCTGGTGTCTTATGCTTGAAGATAAATTCTTCGGCTGATTTTTTTAAAATAAATACTTTGCTTAGGGTGAAAACATGAAAACTGTTATTATGGCTGGCGGTAAAGGAACAAGAATAAGCGAATTATTCCCTGATGTTCCGAAACCCCTTATTCCGATAAAATGTGCCGACGGTACTGAAAAACCTGTACTTGAATGGGAAATACGTTCTCTTGCGGGTCAGGGATTTAAAGATATTATTATTACTGTTTCGCATATGCACGAAAAAATTGAACAATATTTCGGTGATGGTTCAGCATTTGGTGTACACATTGAGTATTTTGTTGAAGAAATTCCGCTTGGTAATGCCGGTGCTTTGTTTAAACTGCGTGCGGAACTCGGCAATGAAAGTTTCCTGTTACTGAATGCAGATTCAGTATTTGATGTGGATTTTAATCGTATGGTGAACTGGCATAACAATAAAAATGCACTGGTTACTCTCTTTACGCACCCTAACAGCCATCCTTTTGACAGCGGTCTTGTAATGGCAGATGATTCATGTGCGGTAACATCGTGGCTGACCAAAGAAGATTCCAGACCGGAATGGTATAAAAACAGAGTAAATGCCGGACTCCATGTAATTGACCCTGTTGTACTGGATATGTCGGGAATAAATCCCGATACAATAGGCAAAACCGGCTCAGACGGTAAAGTTATTAAGGCTGACCTTGACCGCCATATTCTTAAACCTCTTTGCAATACAGGAAAAATGTTTGCTTATGACAGTCCGGAATACGTAAAGGACATGGGTACACCGGAAAGATATTATTCTGTATCTGCTGATTTCCGTAAAGGAATAGTTACAGATAAAAATCTTAATCACAGACAGAAAGCTATATTTCTTGACCGTGACGGTACAATAAATAAATATGTCGGATTTTTAAGAAATATCGACGATTTTGAACTTCTTGACGGCGTTGCAGAAGCAATCAGATTAATTAATTCTTCCGGTTATCTTTGTATTGTAATCACAAATCAGCCTGTTATCGCAAGGGGTGAAGTTACTGTTCCGGAACTTCAGCTTATTCATAACAAAATGGAAACTCTTCTTGGTAAAGCAGGTGCTTATATAGACGGACTTTATTATTGTCCGCATCACCCACATAAAGGTTATGAGGGCGAAATACCTGAACTGAAAATTAATTGTGAATGTCGTAAGCCAAAGGCAGGTATGATTTTCAGTGCAGTAAATGATTTTAATATTGTTCCTGAAAACAGCTGGGTAATCGGTGACAGCGAAAATGACATAAAAGCGGGTAAGAATGCCGGTTGTAAAACTGTACTTATCGGTTCTGGTGAATACGGTCAGGATATGACAGTAAAAAGTTTACTGGAATTTGTTAAGACAGCAGAAATGTCAGAATAAGGAGAATAAAAATGATAATTACAAAAACACCTTTTCGTATGAGTTTTTTCGGCGGTGGTACGGATATGGAAAAATTCTTCAGAGAATATGGCGGAGCGGTATTAAGTACTACATTTGATAAATATTGTTATGTCAATGTGCGACATCTGCCACGTTTTTTTGATTACTGTACGGAAATATCCTACAGTAAAACAGAGCGTGTGACATCTGTAGAAGATATTCAGCACCCTGCGGTAAGAAATGCAATGAAGATGCTTGATATGCATGAAATAAGGCTTACGTATGAAGCCGACCTTCCGGCACGTTCCGGATTAGGTACATCTTCTTCATTTGCCGTCGGAATGCTGAATGCTTTTTACTGTCTGAAAGGTAAGTACGCCGATAAGAAAAAACTTGCAGACGAGGCAATTTATCTTGAACGTGTACTGTGTCAGGAAGAGGGAGGTTGGCAGGACCAGATTGCAGCGAGTTTCGGTGGTATGAACCGTATTGAATTTAACAAGGATGGTACGTATGATGTTAAACCGATTATCATTCACCCCGACAGAAAAAAACAGCTTAATGATAATCTTATGATGTTTTTTACCGGTTTTACAAGGTTTTCTTCTGATATGCAGAAAGCAAATAAAGCCGGATACGAAGAAAAAATCAGACAGCTTCAGGAAATGTACAGACTTGTAGATGATGCTGAATCAATTCTTGAGGACAAGTATTGTGATTTAGATGATTTCGGCAGACTGCTTGACAAAACATGGCGTCTGAAAAAACAGACCGGTGGTGCGATTACTACAAACAGTATTGACGGACTGTACGAAAAAGGAATATCTGCCGGAGCTTTAGGCGGTAAACTGCTTGGAGCAGGTGGAGGAGGTTTCCTTATTTTCTACGTACAGCCCGAAAAACAAGCGGAAGTTATGAATGCTATGAAAGAACTGCTTTATGTACCGTTTAAATTTGAGAACGGCGGAACAAGAGTAATTCATTACAGCCCCGAAAGTTATGAACCAAAGGAAGATTTATTATGAAAAAACAGCCATTACTGAATACCTATGTGAACAACGTCAGCATGACTGAAACGCTTAAAGAAATTTGCAGACTTATCGAGAAGAAAAAAAAGTCATATGTTGTGGCTATAAATGTAGATGTAGTCATGAAAATGGAAAAAGACTCTTATTTAAAGAAAATAACTGACGAAGCTGACCTTACACTTGTTGACGGCAAGCCATTGGTATGGATTTCTGAATTATATAAAAATCCCGTAAAGGAAAAAATAAGCGGTTCAGACCTTGTGCCTAATCTCTGTAAAGTCGCTACAAAAAGAGGTTACAGCATTTTTATTATAGGTGGTGCGACAGGAATCGCTGAAAAGGCGAAACAGAATCTTGAAAAAAAATTAGACGGCATTAAGATTGTAGGTACGTATTCGCCACCGTTCGGATTTGAAAATGATAACAATGAACTTGAAAAGATAAATGAAATGATTTCCGCAGTAAGTCCGGATATTGTTATAGCTTGTTTCGGTTGTCCGAAACAGGAAAAGTGGATATATGAAAACTATCTTAAATATGATGCAACGGTATCAGTATGTGCCGGTGCAACAGTTGATTTCCTCGCCGGAAATGTAAACCGTGCACCACGTTGGATGAGTAATCATGGTCTGGAATGGCTTTACAGATTTTTTCAGGAACCTAAAAGACTTTTTAAAAGATATTTTATAGACGATATGAAAATTATAAAACTGGTGTTTAAGTACAGAAACAGGGGTAATCATGGAATTAAGTGAAGCAAATATTTTATTTTTTACACGTTCAATGAATCTTGGTGGGACAGAAAATGTTGTCTTGCAGTTATGCGAGATTTTTAAACCGATAGTCAATAAAATAGTAGTCTGTTCGTGTGGCGGAGTAAATACCGAAAAACTTTCTGCAATGCACATAAAACATTACAGAATACCCGATATTGAAAAAAAGTCACCTGATACTATTTTAAAGACATTCCTGAAAGTAAAGCGTATAATCCGTAAGGAAAAAATTAATGTTATTCATACGCATCACAGAATGGCAGGATTCTATACAAGACTTCTGACCTATTGTAACAAGTCAATTGTTTTTTTCAACACCTCGCATAATACATTTACGGATAAAATCAGACTTACCCGTTTTGCGTATCGTAAGGCACATCTTATTGCCTGTGGCAGTATGGTTCAGAAGAATCTTAATGAAGTTTATGGACTGTCTGACGTAAAAGTGATTCATAATGCTGTAAAGGCATATAATGAGCCGGTTGAGATTATACCGCAACTTCAGGAACTGAAAGAAAAAGGTTTTGTACTTGTTGGAAACGTCGGAAGACTTTCCGAACAAAAGGGCATGAAATATTTTATAAAATCGTTTACGAAAGTAAAGCGTAAATGTAATAATGTGAAATATATTATAGTCGGCGACGGTGAGGACAAGGAAAAATTACTGAAATTAAGAGATAAATTCTGTAAGGAAGATGATATAATATTTCTTGGTTACCGGAACGACATTCAGAATGTAATATCACAGCTGGATTTTATTGTTCTTAGTTCGCTGTGGGAGGGCTTACCGCTTACACCTATTGAAGCATTTTCAGTGGGCAAGACAGTAATCGGTACTGCCGTTGACGGTACTGTTGAAATAATTGAAGACGGTAAAAACGGCTTGCTTATACCGGCAAGAAGTTCCGGAAAAATTGCGGAAAAAGTTGTATTTCTTGCGGAAAATACTGATATCCGCACGGAATTTGAACAGAATGCCTTAAAAACATATAACGAAAGTTTTTCATTTAAACGACTTTCTGAAAGCTATATTCAATATTATAAGGAGTGTTTAGCAGATGTCAAATCATAATAAAAGTCTGGCAGGAGATATGCCTAAAGCAGTAAAATGTGTATATTATGCATTAGTACTGTTCGGAAATGCATTTATTAATAAATTGCCAAGCCGTCATATCAGAAAATGGTATTATCAGTTGTTAGGTGCAAAATTCGGTAAAGGAACGTTGCCAAGCCGTAGAGTAGAGATTCTGCTTCCGAAAGCACTGAAATTAGGCGACAGAGTAGCGATAGGCTGGTTTGCGGAACTTGATGCACGTGGTGGTATTACCGTTGGAAATGATACAAATATATCCAGTCATGTTAAAATTATTACTGGTAGCCATGATGTTGATGCCTCTGATTTTATTGCTGAATTTTATCCGGTGAAAATTGGTCATCACTGTTGGATTGGTACGGGTGCAACTATATTGCAAGGTGTGAAAATCGGTGACGGTGCGGTTGTGGCAGCAGGTGCTGTTGTGACAAAAGATATTCCGCCATATGAAATCTGGGGTGGTGTTCCGGCAAAAAAAATAAGAAACAGAACTAAAGATATTAAATACAAAGTAGGCAGTGCGACTTTCCTTCATTAATTTTCGGTGATACTCATTAATGTATGAAAGGAAGAATAAATTTGAATAAACAATACAAAAATTATTTGCTCAGGTTTCTCAGGTGTTTATTTAGCTTTTTGTCTGAATACGTACCCATAAGAAAAAACCGTATTGTCTGCTATAGTTTTAATGGTGAACAATACTCATGCAGTCCTAAAGCAATTTCAGAGTATCTTGAAAAAAATTATCCTGAAAAATTTGAAATAATATGGGCATTTCGGAAAAATACACCGATTGAAAAAAATAAAATGCTTAATAAATTTACTGTTGTTCCGTATAACTCTTTACGTTTTCTTTATTATTATGCGAGTGCAAAATTTATTATTACTAATATTTATCCCTATCAGCTTCTTAAAACAAAATCCGGACAGATTGTCATTGATACATGGCATGGTGGCGGAGCGTATAAGGTAGCCGGATTGGACCAGAATAAAAACCAAAATAGTAAACAAATGATAAAAGCAATGGAGTTTAATTCTGAAAATATCAGTCTTTTTATCTCCAGTAGCAGAATGTTTACAAAACATTTTATCCGGAATGGATTGAGATTTAAAGGAAAAGTATTAAAGACCGGCTTACAGCGAAATGATATCTTTTTTTTGTCTCCGGAAGAAAAGGAAAAAATAAAACAGAAAACATTCAGGAAAATAGGACTTGAAAAAAACACTCATTTCTGTCTTTATGCACCTACATGGAAATATGACGAAAAATACCCTTTTGTATTTAATGCCGAGACTTTAAGCAAGGCATTGGAACAACGTTTCGGCGGAAAATGGGTTATAGTTACCAGAATGCATCATTTAAGCAAAAATAAGATTAACGGAAACGTAATTGATGCCAGTAACTATCCGGATATGCAGGAATTGTTGCTTTCCGCTGATTTTCTTATATCTGACTATTCTTCAGCAATATGGGATTATTCCCTTACTCATAAACCATGTCTTCTTTATACTTATGATTTGAAAAATTATCTGGATAAAAGAAGTATGTATATTGATATTAAAAAATGGGGATTTCCTTTATGTGAAACTTTCGACGAATTAATAAATGCGGTGATTACATTTGATGAGGCTGATTTTGTCGAAAGAATGAAATATCATTATAATTTAATGGGTGGTTACGATAAAGGCAATGCCTGTAAGCAACTTGCCGGTTTTATCCTGAGGCAAATATAATTTGATTTTATTCTATCACAATTGAAATTATCAATAATCTTATTAGGAGGAAACAGCATAATGGTTTCTGTTATTATTCCGTCGTATAACCGTAGTGCAACTATAAAACGCTCTGTAGAAAGTGTATTGAATCAGACATATAAAAATCTGGAAGTTATTGTTGTGGACGATTGTTCCACAGACAATACAAAGGAAGTACTGGAAACAATACATGATTCCCGACTTCGCTATTTTTGTTTAGATAAAAACAGCGGTGCGTGTACTGCAAGAAATAAGGGCATTGAACTCGCCAGGGGAGAGTATATAGCGTTTCAGGACAGTGATGACGAATGGCTTCCGAGAAAACTGGAAATTCAGCTTAAAGCCATGAAAAAATCCGGTGCAGAAGTTTCTTTCTGTAAAATGAAAGATTTAGATTATCCTGATAGCCACCCTTTGTATACTCCGACCATAAAAAAATCAGGTATTGTATCTTATAAAACACTTTATACACTTGTTCCTGTCGGAACACAGGCTATCGTTGCAAAACGAGAGGTATTTGAAAATGTTAAATTTGATTTCAGTCTTCGTAAGGCACAGGATGTAGAATGGACTTTCAGAGCAGGTCGCCTTTATAAATTTTATTATGTAAATAAAGTACTGGTTCACCGTTATCTTCAGGATGATTCCATTACAATGGGTGGAAAAAAGAAAGCTCTTGAAGCACATCTTTATATTCTGAATAAATACAGGAATGACAAAAATGAATATCCTGATTTTTATGTTTCACGTCTTAAAACAGTAGGTCATCTTAAGGCATCTAACGGTATCAACCCTTCTGAAGAATTTTATGAAGTCTATAAGATTAACGGTTCTAAAAAAGAACTGATAAAATACTATCTCTCAAAAATGGGATTAATTATACCATGTTATAAACTTATTGGTATATTCCAGAAATATAAAACTATCAAGGCAAATAAACAATTGCTTTCAAGGGAAAAGGCATTGTCAGAAAAGAATGTATAATACATCCTGAATAAAAAAATTTCTTTTCGGTTACTTTAATTAAGATGTTGTGAGTAGAAAGAGGTGAAAAATGATTACTAAAAGTAAAATTTTCGGCAGTCAGTTACTTGTTGTTATAATGGAATTGATTTTAATAAGGATTCCTTATTTTGATACACAGAGAGTTATTCATAAAACATATATGTATGCCAGTGTGTTATGTGTTGTTTTTTTGTTTCTGCTGACAATTGTGAATGGTTATATCACCAAGCAGTTTATATGGATTTGTGCTTTTTTTGGTATGATGTTTTTATCAACATTCCGTGAATCCGGATTGTTATATGAATATATGAGAGACAATTTTTCAAGTCTGGGAGCTTGTCTGTTGTTTTATTTATGGTTGAATAATAATCCGAAAGTTCTTTTTAAATCGGTTTCAGTTCTTCAGGTTTTTGTATATATCAATCTGCTTACTATTATAATGTTTCCGCATGGTTTGTATAGTACACCGAATTATGATAAAAACTGGTTTCTGGGATATAAGAATATTCAGATAAGAACAATATTGCCGATTGTTGCAATTTCAATTATAAGTTCATATTATAAATATAACAAATGTAATTTTAACGTTATATTGCTTATTTTGTGTTCTCTGCTTACATTTATCCTGAATGGTTCATCTACCAGTATTGTAGGATTTGCAATTTTTCTGTTGTTTTTTATAATATATAGAAACAGAAAATTACCTAAAATATTTTCTTTGAAAAACGGAATTATTGTTACAATATTGTTTTTTACATTGATTGTTATTTTAAAGGCTCAGTATTTATTTGATTTCCTTATTGAAGATATATTGCATAAGGATTTGACATTTACAGGCAGAACAATTATATGGGACAGGATATTACGTTTACTTTCTGAGAAACTTATGTTAGGATATGGTTATCTGACGAGTGACCATTATGTTCGTTTACTGAAAAGTCCTTTTTTTACACATCCGCATAATTATATTTTGTATATAATGATGAATGGTGGTCTGGTTTTAATAGCAATTCTTCTTATAGGATATGGTTTTGCAAATAAAACTCTGAAGTCAACCCGTGACACTATATACAGCAAGACGATATTATTTGTATTGTTTTCATTTCTTATTAT
Organism: Ruminococcus sp.; assembly: GCA_014799765.1. Lineage (GTDB taxonomy): Bacteria > Bacillota > Clostridia > Oscillospirales > Ruminococcaceae > Ruminococcus. The sequence continues at coordinate 1,788 of JAAVHK010000151.1, read as the reverse complement.
GGGTCTTACTGAAGCTATAACAGGTACAATTCTTTTATATCCTATGCTTATTTTAGGTATGGAAGCTGATAAAATATTAAAAGGTGAACGTACAGAAATACAGATAAAAAGGAGACTGAAAATTAAACAATGAGTAAAGATTCAAGCGTTAAAAAAAATTTTGCTTATCAGATGATATATGAATTACTGATTCTGATTCTTCCGTTTGTAACTTCTCCCTATATAGCAAGGGTAATCGGTGCGGACGGCGTTGGCAATTATTCTTATACCTATACAATTGCAAACTATTTTGTATTGTTTGCTATGCTTGGTATAAAAAATTACGGAAACCGTGCAATCGCACAGGCAAGAGACAATCAGGACAAACTGAATGTTACTTTTTCAAATATACTGTTTGTTCATATTTTTGTATCGCTTATATGCTGTATCTGCTATGTTGTTTATGTATTGTTTTTTGCAACAGAAAAAATTTATTCTCTGATACAGTTTTCTGTTGTACTCGGTGCCTTGTTTGATATAAGCTGGTTTTACTTCGGCATTGAAAAATTCAAGCTTACTGTATTACGAAGCACAGTTATTAAAATTATTAATGTAATATGTATTTTCTTATTTGTCAACGACAGTGATGACCTGTGGATTTATTGTCTGATAATGGGTCTTGGCTCGCTCATATCACAGATGTCTCTGTGGATAGTGCTTCGGAAATATGTTCGTATATTAAAACCGGACAAAGACAGTATAAAAGTTCATCTTAAACCTATGATTGTTTTATTTCTGCCTGTTATTGCAATAAGCCTGTATAAATATATGGATAAAATTATGATTGGTATGCTCAGTAGCAAAACGCAACTCGGATTTTATGAGAATGCTGAAAAAGTTGTTAATATGCCTGTATCTATTATTGGTTCATTCGGAACTGTTATGCTTCCTAAGATGTCTAATCTGGCTTCAAAATCAGATAATAAAACTGCTATAATTTATATATCACAGTCTATGCGATATATAATGTGTCTTGCATTTGCATTGTCATTCGGGGTAGCCAGTATTGGTCAGACATTTGCACCGGTTTTCTGGGGAGATAAGTTTATCCCTTCCGGACCGTTAATAGTCGGACTTTCATTTACTATTCCCTTTATGTCATATGCTAATATTATCCGCACACAATATCTGATACCGCATTCACGTGATAAAGAGTATCTTACTTCTGTAGTAGTCGGTGCTGTATGTAATATCATTCTGAATATTATTCTTATTCCCATATATGGTGCAATGGGTGCAACAATCGGAACGCTTTGTGCTGAAATAAGTGTATGTCTTGTGCAGGCATTTGTTGTAAGAAAAGAACTGCCGGTTCTGGCATACTGTAAAGAAGCATTTATATTTCTGATTACCGGAATTATCATGTTCTGTATTGTATGGAACATAGGTCATGTAATGAATCCAAGTGTAAGTGTACTGATATTGCAGGTTGTTTGTGGTGTTGTAGTATATGGAATTACCGCATTTATAATTTTTTATCGCCGTAAGGACAATATGCTTATTAATATTCTACAGAAATTAAAAAGACATTAATATATATGATAAAAAATATAAAGGAGGCAATTTAATGAATGAAGAAAAAACCTCTGTAAGAAATTCTGCCTTTGAATTATTGCGTATCTTGTCTATGTGGCTGATTAATTACAAATGATTGCGGGCTTCAATCTGATAATATTTATATAAATATCTGGTCTCAGTTTTTTACGATAGGTGGAAAACTTGGTGTAAATGTATTTGTTCTTATTGGTG
>JAAVHK010000150.1 GCA_014799765.1 Ruminococcus sp. | reverse complement strand
TCAGAAATTTATAATCTGCATTTTCTATAGCGGATTTCAGTTGTTTCTGACCTGCTCCGTTACATTCTATCAATGCCGTTCCGTTTTCGTGACTTACTTCTATGACAGTCACGCCGATTTCCTCAAGTGCCTCACGGACGTGTTTTTCACATTTTCCGCACATCATGCCTTTTATCCGTATAGTAAACGTACCGTTTAAAGAATCGTCATTGTTTCTGCGATTTACTTTTCTGTCGTGACCGGAATCGTGTATCTTAACAAGATTAAGTCTTAAAGCGTTCGTTACAACACAGAAACTCGATAAACTCATTGCAGCCGCTCCGAACATGGGATTAAGTTGCCAGCCGAACATTTTTATATATACACCACACGCAAGAGGTATACCGATTACGTTATATATGAACGCCCAGAAAAGATTCTGATGTATATTACGGAGTGTAGCACGACTTAATCTTATAGATGCCGGAACATCACTCAGACGGCTTTTCATTAATACGACGTCAGCGGAATCAATAGCTACATCCGCACCTGCTCCGATAGCTATTCCGGTATCTGCACTTGTAAGTGCCGGAGCGTCGTTTATACCGTCGCCTACCATTGCGACACGTCCCATTTTTTTCAGTCCGTTGACAGCTTTTTCCTTACCGTCTGGAAGTACTCCGGCTATTACCTCATCTACACCGGCTTGTCTGCCGATAGCCTGTGCTGTACGTTCATTATCGCCGGTAATCATTACAACGTGTATTCCCATATTCTGTAATTCCCTTACCGCTTCGGCACTGTCTTCCTTTATGACGTCGGCAACTGCTATTATCCCGACAAGTTTATTACCCTCTGCGAAAAATAAAGGCGTTTTGCCGTCTTCGGAAAGTCTTTCGGAATACGTTTTCATATTATCCGGAATTTCAGCCTGTCCGCTTATGAAGTTATAGTTTCCTCCGGAAAGCTGTATATTATTCCGTAATGCTTTCAGACCGTTTCCGGATAATGCCTGAAAACCTGTCACTTCGTCTGCCTGAATATTATCCTGCTCCGCCTTGGACAGTATCGCTTTTGCTAATGGGTGTTCGCTGAGTTTTTCAAGGGAATATGCCAGTGACATTAAATAATTTTCGTTGTAGCCGTCCGCCGTGATTATGTCAGTAACTTTCGGTTCACCGGAAGTTATAGTACCTGTCTTATCAAGTGCCACAACGTTTACTTTACCTGTTTCTTCGAGTGAAACAGCGGTCTTGAATAGTATACCGTTTTTAGCTCCCACGCCGTTACCTACCATTATGGCAACTGGTGTGGCAAGTCCTAACGCACACGGACAGCTTATTACAAGTACTGATATAGCTCTTGTAAGTGCGTAACCTACCGTCTGACCGACAAGAAGCCATACTATAAAGGTCAGTATCGCTATACCTATTACAACCGGAACGAATATTCCGGAAACTTTATCGGCAATCTTTGCAACAGGTGCTTTTGTAGCAGATGCGTCACTGACCATTTGTATTATCTTTGAAAGTGTTGTATCTTCACCAACTCTTATCGCCTCACATTTTATAAAGCCGGATTGGTTAAGAGTAGCACCGGAAACATTATCGCCAACCGTCTTATCAACCGGAATACTTTCACCTGTCAGTGCGGATTCATTGACGGCACTTTCACCGTCTATAACTACAGCGTCAACCGGAATGCTTTCTCCCGGACGTACTACAAATATATCGCCTTTTTTTACCTGCTCCACCGGTACGGTTGTTTCCTGACCGTCTTCAATGATGTTCGCAGTTTTCGGGGCAAGTCTCATAAGGCTTTTGAGTGCGTCGGTGGTCTTGCCTTTTGAACGTGCTTCCAGCATTTTTCCGACGGTAATTAATGTCAGAATAGTTCCGGCGGATTCAAAATAAAATTCGTGCGAATAGTGCATAACCGGTAAACCTTTTAACTGTGCGTCAGTCATGGCAAGTAACGCCCATACGCTGTATACAAATGACGTCCCCGAACCTAATGCAACAAGCGTATCCATATTTGGCGAACGTCTGAAAAGACTTTTAAAACCGCTTATGAAAAATTTCTGATTGATTACCATTATTATACCGGCAAGCAACATCTGTATTATGCCTAACATAATATAGTTACCGTCCATGAACTCCGGTAACGGAAATCCCCACATACTATATCCCATTGAGATATACATAAGCAGAATAAGAAATCCTACGGAAGTCAGAAGTCTTTTTTTCAGTACCGGTGTTTCGTGGTCTGTCAGGGAATCCTCACCGGCGGAAGTCTTTCCGGTATCTGTACCGCCTTTCAGTGATGCACCATAACCGGCATTTTTTACGGCGTTTATAATATCGCTGTCGGAAGCCGTACCCTCTACACCCATAGAGTTGGTGAGCAGGCTCACAGAACACGATGTAACACCGCTTACGGACTTTACAACCTTTTCCACTCTTGCCGAACACGCTGAACAGGTCATACCCGTAACATTGAATTGTTTCATATATATTCTCCTTTCAGAATGTTATACAAATATTATAACACGGAAAATTATATGAAATCATAAAAGTTGCATACGGTTGACAAAAATTTAACAATCATTTTATAATATTCCAGTCGGATTCCTTAAAGCCGACAAGTACATTATTTTCAGCAACAAGAATAGGTCTTTTTACTAACATACCGTCCGTTGCAAGAAGTCTTAACTGTTCTTCTTCTGACATTTCCGTAAGTTTTTCCTTAAGATTCATGGATTTATAAAGCAATCCGCTTGTATTGAAAAATTTCTTCAACGGCAGACCGCTTTTTCCGTACCATTCTTTTAACTCCTCATATGACGGATTATCTTCTTTTATATCCCTTATGGTGTATTCAATACCATTATCATCAAGCCATTTCTGAGCTTTTTTACAGGTGGTACACTTCGGATAGCATACATATAACATAAATATTCCTCCTTAAATATAGCAGACCAGTATTTCAACGTCCGTATCGCCGAAAATATTCCGTACCTGTTCCGATACGTTTGTCCAGTCCAGACCGTCGAGACCACAGGCAATCAACGGCATAGCAAGTTTTCTGATATTCTTTTCAATGACCTGTTTTTTCAGTCCGTACAGACTTTCAGTAACACTATCCATAGTAGGTTTATTACGCCAAGTCTTTTTGGTAACGAGATTGAAAACCCTGTCAATAAGTATACAGTTTCCGGATTGTCCGCAGGTTCTGAGTTTGTTTTTCATATCGAAACGCTTATTAAATTCAAGAGCGATACCCTTTCCGAGTACAAAATCAGCACTCACACAGTGTACAAAATAATAGTCATCGGGTACGGAAAATAAGTCACTTTTTTCTTCTTTATAAATCATTTTATCATCTCCAGTAACTCATCTTTACTTATTATCTTAATGCCGAGGGTCTGTGCTTTTGTGAGTTTGCTTCCGGAATCCTCACCGGCAACAACGTAATCCGTCTTTTTGGATACAGAGCCGGAAACTTTTCCGCCGAAACTTTCTATAAGTTTTTTAGCTTCAGTACGTTTCATATCCGGCAATGTACCAGTAAGTACGAAAGTTTTCCCCTTGAATCTCTCATCAATAGTTGATTTTTTATCATAGGTCATATTAAGACCATATTCACGAAGGCGGTTAATGAGTTCAATGCGGTGTGGTTCTCTCAGTGACCTGTATACGCTTTCTGCGATAATATCGCCTAAACCCTCAATATCGGCTATTTCTTCCTTTTCAGCACGGAGCAGGCAATCAATATCCGGAAATTTTTCGCATAAAAGAACGGCATTTCTCTGACCGATATTGTGTATGCCTAAAGCATATACAAGACGTTCAAGCCCTCTGTTTTTTGACTTTTCTATGGAGTTTATGAGATTTTCAGCAGATTTTTCCGCAAAACGTTCCAGTGTGATTAACTGTTCTTTCGTGAGGGTGTAGAGGTCAGCCGGTGAACTCACAAGACCGTTATCAACAAGCATTTTCACATTTGAATCGCCTAAGCCGTCAATATCCATGGCGTTTTTAGATGCAAAATGTATGATGTTTTTAAGTAACTGTGCCGGACATTCCACATTTGGACATCTTAAAATACTTTCGCCGTCCTCACGTACTGCCGGTGTACTGCATACAGGACATATTTCAGGAAGCCTGAATGTGACGGAGTTTTCCTCATGACCTACAGAACGCAGAACTTCCGGTATTATATCGCCAGCCTTACGTACTATTATATTATCGCCTATTCTTATATCCTTTTCGGTTATGAAGTCCTGATTATGAAGTACCGCCCTTGAAACACTCGTACCGGCAAGGGTAATCTGTTCAAAGACCGCCACCGGAGTTATAGCCCCTGTACGTCCTACATTTACTTCAATGTCAAGAAGCCTTGTCTGTTTTTCTTCCGGCGGATATTTGTATGCTACCGCCCATTTAGGCGTTTTTGAGGTACTACCCATAATATCACGCTGTGAAAGATTATTCACTTTAACTACAGCACCGTCTATATCATATGAAAGTCCCGCTCTTTCGTCGCCTATACGGTTTATTTCATTTTCTATTTCCTCGTAAGTCCGGCACACTTTATACGATACCGTCCTGAAGCCGAGTTCCTTTATATAGTCAAGAGTTTCACAGTGTTCAGAAAAATCACGTCCGATACACTGCTGTATGTTGAAGATAAATATATCAAGTCTGCGTGTGGCTGTAATTTTCGGGTCTTTCTGACGGAGCGAACCTGCCGAAGCATTACGTGGATTTTTGAAAGGCTGTTCGCCGTTGAGTTCCTGTTTTTCGGTGAGTTCAATGAAACTGCTTTTAGGCATATATACTTCACCACGGACTTCAAGAAATTCCGGAGCGTTTTTCAGTTTCAGCGGTACTGAACGGATAGTTTTTATATTTGCCGTTACGTCCTCACCGGTATAACCGTCGCCACGTGTGGAAGCTCTTGTAAGTATACCGTTTTCGTATTCAAGCGATACGGATAAACCATCTATTTTAGGTTCTACTGTATATTCCGGCGTATCAAGTTCCGCAACACATTTATCAAGAAAGTTTCTGACCTGTTCAAAATCGAAAACATCCTGTAAACTCGTCATCTGTACAGTATGATGTACTTTTTCAAAAGTGTTAAGAGCCATACCGCCTACCCTCTGTGTCGGTGATTCAGGTCGGACAAGTTCCGGAAATTCTTCCTCAAGGCTTTTAAGTTCCTGCATAAGCATATCAAAATCATAGTCGCTTATATCCGGATTATCAAGAACGTAATATTTATAACTATGTTCATTTATTATATCGGAAAGTTCTTCTATACGTTTTCCGGCTGAAATTTTATCCATATTTTTTACCTCCG
>JAAVHK010000149.1 GCA_014799765.1 Ruminococcus sp. | reverse complement strand
CTTCCGAAAGCAATGATATTTTAACGTCGTCAAAACGTCCGTCATTACTGAACCACTTTCCTGCCGAAAGTTTCTGTAATTCGTCGTAAGTCATTGTACTTAGTTCGCCTGTACCGTCGGTAGTGCGTTCAATAGTCTTGTCGTGAAATACTACTAACTGGTCATCTGCGGTTAATTGTACATCAAGTTCTATGTAATCCGCACCGATTTCGACGGCTTCTTCAAATGCGGGTATAGTATTTTCCGGTGCAACCGCTGAGTAACCACGGTGTGCGGTAATCTGAGTTTTAGTAAGGATTCCGGTATTAAGATTTAAATTTCCGGTATATATGGCTTTTATGTAGGTCATATTGAGAAGTCCGGCGGAAACAATAAGTACAGCAGTTATTACTATCCGTGTGGAAGTCTTCATGTTATTGTTGCGGAAATCCGGAAGGATTATTTTTTCTGATTCTTCGATGTCGTAGAAAAAATGCTGAGTTATCCAGCACATGACAGCCGGTACTGACAGAAATGATGATAATATACCGAAAATCTGACCGGCATATTTAAGGACTTTAAGAGCCGTCCGGAATGCCTTTACAGGTTCGGAAAAACCTTTAATTATGAATACTATTATAAATGCCATTCCGAAAGTAACTACCGCACTGAATGCAAGCATAGACACACTCCAGAGCAGTAGCGACAATGCCATACGGAATTTATTTTTATACATAATCTGCCTGCTTTTTTTAATGCATTCTCCGAATTTGTTTTCAGTAAGTACAAGATAGTGCAGACTGTAACTTTTATCGACTATAAGAATTATAAATAATATCTGTATCAGTATATATGCGACTATTCCGGCAGTATTGCTTACGGATTTGAAGATAGTCCGGACTATCGGCATTAACGGTGCCAAAAACTGTCCGGAAGCGAATGTAAACTGTACTATCGGCATGAACAGCATGAATATTAAAAAACGTGGTATTCCCGTACCTCTGAACGCCTTTCTGAATGCCTTTAAACCTGCCGTGAACATTCCGCCGACTGTTATTTTCTGCCGTCTGCTATGACAAGCAAAACATACCGCCAGTGCGGAGAGTTCCACGAACGTGAAAAACGCTACACAGAAAATAAGTACTATAAATGCCGATATAGTCGCCGGATGCTGAAGATATATAAGAAGATTTTCGTCGGAAAGATACGTCACGCCGGAAACCTTCATAGTATATTTTAATATGTATGCCATTATCGGCGCACCTATAGACACAAGAAAAAGTTTCGCAAGCAGTTCAAAAACCACAAAATGCGGAAACGCTTTTATAAATACCCCTGCGGATTTAATGAATTTTTTTACTGTTTTTATATGAACCGCTCCTTTTATGATAATACAGAAATTATAACATAATATATAAATTAAGTCAATGACTGTTTTATGAGTAAAATTTTATTGTAAAAAAAATTACAAACTCCCTTGACAAACGGAATTTTTTATGATATAATCATACCATAGATAGATAAATAAACAGAATTAGTTACATGAAAATATTTTTATAATGAAAGGACGGTTTTTTAATGAAAAAATCAAAAAAATTAATCACGTCGCTTGTACTGTCGGCACTTATGGCGGTACAGCCTATAGCCTGCTATGCAGATTCAGCCCCATGGGACGAATCCGGTGAAACATTCTCTCATACTTTCGAGGTAAGAGTTGTTGAGGCTTACAAGAATGATGCTTTTATAGGTGGACTTGAAGCACGCCTTGTCGAATACAAATTCGATTATGATGATAAACATCATGCTGGCGACTATATCCGCACTATTGCAGAATTTACTACATCTGATACAGAACCGACATACATCACTTGTGATGATGTAAATACTTCCTGCGTTTACGTTCTTGAAATCGACGAACTCCCCGAAAATCACAGCTATTTCGGCACAGCTTCTGTTGCCAAATATCATGGCGGTTATGATTTGGCGAATCCCCCATATAATCCGTATATTATATATCTTCAGAATCAACCACCCTATGAAGTATGGGAAGATTTCCCGATAACAAAAACTGTTGACTGGACGGTGGCATTCGATGATTATACGTCAGTAACTTTGTCTGATAGAGAAGTGGAATATATTAAGGGAATAGACTTTGAAATTGCAAAAATGACACCTGACGGAAATGGCGGTTTCACACCTGTTGAGACACTCGGCAACTGGAATACTTCCGAAACTGATATTATAACATTCACAACGGAAGAAACTTTCAGTTCAGAAGATGACAAGATATATTTTGGCTTTAAGTTTAATGCTGTTCCTGAAGAATATGAAGAAGCATTTTCAGGTTTAAGTAAAAATTTCTATGACGGCTATTATGTATATAACAAATATGGTTACTCTGTTCGTACACGAGATACAGGTTTCTACTTTACATGGAGGAAAACCGGTGACGAAATAATAACAACAGCTCCCACGACTACAAAACCGCATACAACTACAACCACTACTACTGTAGCACCTGACGGAAAAGTTCTCGGCGATTCAAACGGTGACGGTGAATTAAGTCTCGCAGATGCCGTACTTATTATGCAGTCGCTTGCAAATCCGGCGGAATACGTAATTACTCCTGAATGTGCTGAATTAGCTGACGTCGTTGACAGGGGCGACGGTTTAACCCCTATGGACGCACTCGCCATACAGATGATTAACATAGAATTACTTAATGCAGGCGATTTACCTGTTACTTCCGAACAACTGAATAAATTATAAGCTGAATTTTAAAAAATTATACTCTCTGTAGAAATACAGAGAGTTTTTTTGTTTCCGGAATAATCCTTGTCAGAAAAAAATTTCCCATTTTTAAGAAAAATTTTTCAAAAATACTTGACTTTTCAGTGAAAATAGTGTATAATATAGACAATCTAATGAATCTTTCAGAAAGAAGGTTAATTTATGAATAAAAAATATCGTGTTATGTCTGCTATGCTTGCTTCTATACTTATGGTATCATCTACAGGCATGACAGCTGTCATGTCAACAAGTGCTACGGATAATGAAGTTGCAACCGTTGAGGCAGTAGAAGAAATTTCAGTATCTTTCAATAACCAGTACGCCTCCGCCGGTGAGGAAATGAACGTGACAGTTTCCGGCATTGAAAATTATTCTCTCGTATGGTACGTTGACGGCGAAGAAGTTTCTACAGAAGATACCTACACAATTTCCGAAAACGACCTTGAAAAGTTCGTGAAAGTTGATGTCGTTTCAGGTGGTCAGGTAGTTGCAAGCCAGTCCATGTATTGCAGTAATCTTCCTGTACTCTATATTGACTGTCCGGACTTCGCTAAAATGAACTGGTCTGCAAGTCATGATACCTATTATGACGCTACCATGAAAGTACAGGGCAACAGTCAGTACAGCAATGCTAAACAGCTTTACGACGGTGCTATTGAAATAAAAGGTCGTGGAAGTTCCACATGGGGTCTCGCAAAAAAACCTTATAAACTCAAACTCGACAGCAAAACCGATATGTTCGGTATGGGTAAGAATAAACACTGGGTTCTTATGGCTAATCATATGGACGGCACTTTCATGAGAAATACTATCGCCGGAGCAGTTGCAAAGGCTATCGGTGAATTATCTATGGATACGGTATTTGTTGATGTCGTAGTAAACGGCGAATATCAGGGCAATTACCAGTTCTGCGAACACATAAGAATTGACGAAAACCGTGTTGATATATTCGATTTTGAAAACTCCGCCGAAGATGCGGCAAGTGCGGTTTATAAATCGCTGGGCATAAAGGATAAGGAATTTAAATCACGTCTCGAAGACTACATGAAAGAAAATCTCGGCTGGATGTCAACAGGTATCGTCGAATTTGAAGGTACTTCATATGATGTTGCTTCCGTATACGCCGACTGGGATTTACTCCGTGAAAAAATTGAAAATAATGCCGGTTACCTCTTTGAAATGACTGTTGATGCAGGTCAGGACCCGTCCAACCTCAAGACCAACAATAATGTACAGTTATCCGTTGTAAAGCCGGAATTTACCGCTACTAACGACGAGATGATGAACAATGTAAAAACATATCTTCAGAATTTTGAAAACGCTGTCTACAGCAAGACCGGCAGTACCACTATCGACGGCGAAAAGATAGGTTTCAATGAACTCTGTGATATGGAATCACTGCTTGGTTACTGGACTATCGGCATGACATTCATGAATGAAATAGGTCACAGAAGTAACTATCTGTATCTCGACGAAAATGAACTGAAATTCGGTCCTGTATGGGATTTCGACTGGGCTTTAGGTAATGAAATACCTGGCTGGCCTACACTCGATTACGATAAGTGGATTAATCAGGGTCAGTGGGCTGGAAGATGGTTCTATGAAGTAGGCAAGAATAACTACTTCGCAATCAAGGAACAGGAATTTTACTGGAATAACCGTGACACTATTCTTGAATATTTTGATACTTCCAATCCGGACAGCTATGTAAATCAGCTTTATAATGAAATATACGCTTCCGCAAAGGCTGATGACGCTAAGTGGAAAGATACTGAATTTGAATCATCATTCGATACTATGATTACATGGATTAACAAGCGTATCGGCTGGCTTGACGAACAGTTTGCTACAGAAAACAGCATAATCAGGAGCCTTGAAGGTACTGTAAGCGATAATCTTAAAGTGTCAGTACAGGGTGCGGACGGTACAGAACTCGAAGCAGACGACATATCAGTAGTTGCCGGTGGCGGAAAAATACAGTCCGGTAAGGATTTCACTATTACCGGTAAAGTAAATAATCCGTGGGAAGCAAATTACATGGATTTCTATATAAATAACGTCTATATTGATACAGTCAAGACAGAAAACGGTATGGCAACTGTAACTGTTCCGGCAGAGTACATGACAAGTGAAACCGGTACAAAAAATGTTGTTCAGGTTTACGGCAAAAACAGTATGGATACTGAATACTTCTCTTGCTCCAATTTTGTAAGTGTCGTTACTTATGACGGCGAAAACTCCGATACGGAAGAAGTTACTACAACTACAACAACTCAGCCAACAACAACTACTACCACCACCACAACGACTACTACAACAGCTAAACCTACCACTACTACAACGACTACAACCACCACAACTACAACAGCACCGGTTACAACCACTACTACAACAACCAAACCTGCTCCGACACCGTCTGATTCAAAGAGCGTTGTTCTTACAGATGTAGAATACGGTACAGCTTATTCACTCGCTGATTACGATTACAAGAATATCAAGTCCATTGAACTTAAATTCAAGGACAGCATCGCATGGGGTAGCGGATGTCTCGTATTGGGTCAGTGCTGGAATGAAAGTCATTCCGTTCAGCAGACCGAAATGAAAGACGGCGTTGTAAAATTCGATATAAGCAATCCTCAGGACGTCATTATGCTTTACAACTACTGGGGACTTGGTGACATCGTTTCAGTAACTCTTAACTATTGATTATAAATCACGATAATAAAAACCTCCGGCGGAAGAAATTCTGTCGGAGGTTTTTTGATTCTCAAAATCTGTTTCACAAAACTATCACATAAATTTCATTAAAAAATCATCAAATTATCACTTTTTTTTTTTTTTTTTTCTACAATTTACAAAAATAATGGAGGTGATAATATGAATTTAGAAGAAACCAAGCAGAATTGGAATATTTCCGAAAAAACTCTTATAAGCTGGATTGATAATGGCTTTATACCTGATATTGAAATTGAGAACGGAAGAATTTCTATCGGCAATTTAAAGCCTTATGTAATTAAGAGAGGTACGCATATTAATAATGAAAGTGTGTGCAGATACATACTTAGAGCGTGTAATGAATTTCATTATATTGATTATAATATTTTAAATATTGAACGTCATTATTTTGTTGACATAATGACAGAACTTGAAAGAAACAACTATATCCGAAGAAATTTACTTAGTGACGATTATTCAAGTAACAGAAATTTTATAATTACTGAATACGGCGGGAATTTTCTGAAAAAAAGAAAATTTAATCTTGAAAATCTGAATTTTAACATTCAGTTTAATATTTGATTTTGTAAAGGAGGGAATATTTATGATTAGAGTTGAATCTTATGATTGGGGCTTTCAAGGATATTCTGATGGATATGATGGCTGGCATTCAAAAAAAGCAAATAGTGCCGGAGGTGTATCTGTAAAGTATAAAGTTAAAAACTATGGTAGCAAAGGTGTGAAAAAATATACAGTTTCTTTTAAGGCTTATAATGGTGCAAATGAGATTGTTCCATGTACAATAAGGGGAGACAGTATTGTTGGAATAAGTAGTGCAGACTTTGTTTGCTCAAATGGTATTCAAGATGGTTTTTCTTCAGACGTATGGTATAATTACTCTATCCGCTATGTAGAAATTGAGAGTATTCGTGTTGTATATGATGATGATACTACTGAATCATGCGATGGTAATTATGTTTTAACACCGGAAGAACAGCAATTAAAAGATAGGCATGATAAAAAAACGGCAAGTATTGGCTGTATTACTCTTATTGCTATTATTGTTTTTATTTATTGGTGGATTTTTAATCTTTAACTTAATATTTTCAATCTCTCTGCATATGCAGAGGGATTTTTTTTATTTTTCTGAAAAAAACTCTTGACAAATCCGGAAATATGTGTTATACTACATATAAACCAAAAGTTAATAACTAAATATTACTATCAGAGAGGTGATAATTATTTATTCCATAGAAAATTTTGAAAGACCATCAGTAGCTTCCGACTGTGTAGTTTTCGGTCTCGACAGTATCGAACCTGATTCACCACGAAGTCTGAAACAACGTAAACTGAAAATTCTTCTCGTAAAGCGTGGTGAAGAACCTTTCATTAACAGATATTCCCTTGCCGGTGGATTCTTGCGTAAGGGCGAGACTATCGAAGAAACAGCCCTCCGTGAACTCAAAGAGGAAGCAGGCGTTTCTGACCCGAAAATAATAAATCTCGGAATTTATAGCAGTCCTGAACGTGACCCTCGTGGCTGGATTATTTCATGTGCATTTCTTGCCCTCACGAGAACTGTTAAACTTTCCACCGCTGACTACTCCGACGCTCTTGACGCTCACTGGCTTGATTTCGAGTACGCAAACGAAACTATAACTCTTTCCGACGGTACTGAAGAAATAGTCATACATTACAAAGACGGTCAGCCGGAAAAAAATGTATTAGCTTTTGACCACGCTAAAATTATATACGATGCTTTCATGAAACTCCGTGACGAAGTGATACATCATGACATAGTTTTTGACTTGATGCCCTCTATGTTCGCTATTTCCGATTTACAACAGCCTTACGAGATTATCACAGGGAAAAAGACTTCACCGCAGAATTTCCGGAAAAAAATGTCGTCAAAAATACGTGAGACCGATGTTTTTGATACAAAATCAGCACACAGAACATCTAAACTTTACGAACGCATACCACAGGAGGAATTATTATGAAAGTTTTAATAGTCGTCGATATGCAGAAAGACTTTACCACCGGAATTTTAGGCAATCCGGAAACATTTTCCGTTATAAAAAATGTATCGGATTATATAAATAAATTCCGTGTAGAAAATCCCGACGGTAAAATAATTGTTACTCTTGATACTCACTATGAAAGCTACATGGCAACTCAGGAGGGTAAATTTTTACCTGTACCACACTGCATAAGAGGTACGGACGGTTGGAAACTCGTACCGGAAATTGAAAAAATTCTCGGCGATTGTATAAAACTCGAAAAAATAACTTTCGGAGCTGTCGATTTACCGTTAGTAATCGGACGTGATGAGATTATTGAAGAAATTCAGTTAATCGGAGTTTGTACCGATATATGCGTGATTTCAAATGCTATGATTATTAAATCAGCATTTCCGGAAGTACCGGTAAAAGTAATTGCGGACTGCTGTGCAGGAGTATCGCCGGAAAGTCACCGGAATGCACTTAATGCAATGAAAATGTGTCAGATTATTATTGAGGAGGAAATTTTATGATTTCAATGAAATACAAAAAATTCTACTATCCGGAAGTGCATACCTATCCGGACGGTACTTTCCGTGTGAATATGCCGGAAATTCACGTTACAGACAGTCAGCCGATTGAGATTGTATGGACTTACCGCAAGGAGCAGGATTTAACGCTTTTAATCTATATTACGGAAAATATCAGGGAAAATTATAAAAATCCCGTCACTCTCTATATGCCGTACGTACCTAACGCACGTATGGACAGGGTACAGGATAAAAAAGAGGTCTTTACGCTGAAATATTTCTGTAAGGTGATAAATTTTCTGAAATTCGATAAGGTCAGAGTTCTTGACGTTCATTCGCCGGTGACCACCGCACTGCTTGACCGTTGCGAAAATATTTCACCGGAAAAATATATCAATCATGCAATAAAATTATCCGGAATCAATCTGATGTCAGATTATATTTTCTTTCCCGATGAAGGCTGTTATAAGCGTTATGCCGATATGTTCGGAAATTTTGATAATATCGGTTTTGGAGTAAAAAGGCGTGACTGGAAAACAGGAAAAATTACCGGACTGGATATTACCGGAGATTCTCCGGCAAATAAAAGGGTTCTGCTGATTGACGATATATGTTCATACGGCGGTACAGCTTATCATTCGGCGAAAAAACTGAAGATGTCAGGTTGCAGAGATATAAACCTTTACTTTACGCACTGTGAAAACTCGATATATCAGGGCGAACTTCTGAAGGGCGATTTAATCAATCGTATCTATACAACCAATTCCGCTTCCAATATCGAGACAGCCGGAAAAATAACGGTTTTCGATTGCGTATGATAAAATTCACAGACGATTTAATGAAAAAAAGCCTTGCGGGTTTCGGCGAATTTTATAAATACCCTGTATATGCGTCCATAGACTGCCGGAGCAGTTTTTTCAGAAGCTACAATACAAAAGCCGGTTTTGTGGCTGTAACAGATACCGGAAAACTTCTTGTTTCTGAATACTATGTACTGGGAACGGAAAAGAAATATATATTTCCTTTACAGAATCTTGAAAAAATAAAAATCCGGAAACTTGCATTTTTACCGATGTATAAAATAAAAACTCTGTTTGTGGATAGCGGAAAAAAATTCAGAATGGATATTATGATTTCGCTGAAAGTGTACGGGAATGAATTTCCGAAGCAGGCGGAAAATACTGTAAAATTAGTCAGTATTTTTCAGAACTTTTTAAAGAGGTGATTTTTTTGTACGAATATATAAATCCAATGTTGTTATGCGATTTCTATAAGACTGTCCATAGCGATATGATTAACCCGAAAATGACAAAATCCGTATCATACTATACACCACGCATGAGCAGGATTAATCGTTGGGAAAGTGTTGTGAATTTCGGTTTACAGATGTTCATGAAAACTTATCTGACAGATTACTTCAACAGAAATTTTTTCGGACGTCCGGAAGATGAGGTAGTCAGCGAATTTGAAAGGATACTTAATAATACACTCGGAAAGGGTATCTGTAATTCTGAAAAAATCCGGAAATTACACCGTTTAGGGTATCTGCCGATAGAAATTGCATCACTTCCGGAGGGTATAAAAGTTCCGGTACACGTGCCAATGTTCAGCATAAGCAATACTCACAAAGATTTTGCATGGTTACCGCAGGCACTGGAAAGTATAATCAGTGCAGAAATATGGTATCCGCAGATTACGGCGACAGTCGGGTTGACATATCGTGAAATAGTGAATAAATATTACAGTCTGACTTGTGATGACAATATAAGCCGTTCAAAAGCGTTAGGGGCATTCGATTTCAGGGGCGATATGGGACTTGATTCTGCCCTGAAGGCCTCAGCCGGTTGGTGTCTTTCGTTTGAGAATACCGCAACAGTTCCGGCGATACCGTATCTTGAAAAAATTTTCAATTGTGACTGTACGAAAGAAACGGTAGCATTCGGCACGGTGAGTACGGAACATTTTGTAATGTGTTCAAATTATGCAGTCGACGGCGACGAGATTACTTTTCTAAGAAAATTACTGACTGAACTTTATCCGGATACGAGTTTTTCGGCAGTACTTGATTCTTATGATTACTGGAATGTAATTGATAATATACTACCTCAACTCCATGAAGAAATAATGAATCATAACGGCTGTATGCTTATGCGAGGCGATTCCGGTAACTGTGTAGAAGTCGTCACGGAAACGGTTTTCAGATTATGGGAGCAGTTTGGCGGAACAGTCAACAGTAAAGGCTATAAAGTCCTTGACCCACATATAAAAGCAATTTACGGCGACAGCATAACAGTACAGCGTTGTGAGGAAATTTACGATATATTAATGAAAAATGGTTTTGCGTGTTCAAATGTTGCGTTGGGAGTTGGTTCGTTTTCAATGCACTGTATCGAAGAAGACGGTATTTTAAAACCTTTCACACGTGATACTTTCGGTTGTGCGATAAAGGCTTGTTATGCGGAAATAGACGGCAAGGAATATCCGATTTTCAAGAATCCGAAAGATAGTGATTTCAAGAAAAGTCAGAAAGGTCTGTGTTATGTCTACCGTGACGACAACGGAAAGTTACAATATAAGGATGGTTACACAGCGAGTACAATTCCGGACGGTAACTTACTTCAACCGGTTTTCAGGGACGGTGAAATATTACGTGAATATACTTTAAACGAATTACGGCAGACTATCGAAAAAGAATTGTCTTGACAAATTTTTCCGGATATATTATAATTAGAAAAAACGGAGGTAATTTCTATGGGAAATTTTAACGCTGAAAAGGCAATCGAAAATATAACCGCATGGATTAGGCAATATTTTGAAGAAAATGCAACTCCTGCAACTAAAGCCGTTGTGGGAATATCCGGTGGCAAGGATAGTTCAGTAGCATCGGCACTATGCGTGAGGGCTTTAGGCAAGGAAAGAGTTATAGGCGTACTCATGCCACAAGGTGAGCAGGCAGATATTGATTACAGCAGACTTTTAGTAAAAACTCTTGACATAAAGCATTATGTAGTGAATATCGGTGAGACTGTCAGTTCTTTCATGACGGAGATAAAAAAACATATTGAACCGTCCGGACAGACAATTATTAACACTCCGGCAAGAATCAGAATGACTACACTTTATGCAATCGCCGGAACAGTAGGCGGACGTGTTGTAAATACGTGTAATCTTTCGGAAGACTGGGTAGGATATTCCACAAAATTCGGCGATTCTGCCGGTGACTTCTCACCGCTGTCGGATTTTACAGTGACGGAAATTCTCCAGATTGGTGACGCACTCGGTTTACCCTATGAACTCGTACACAAAGTGCCGATAGATGGACTTTGCGGAAAAACCGACGAGGAAAATTTAGGCTTCACTTATGTTGAACTCGATACGTATATAAGAGGTCTGACAGACCTTTCCGACAAACCCGAACTCAAGGAAAAAATTGACCGTATGCACAGAAATAATCTTCATAAGTTACGACTTATGCCGACTTTCAGACAGTAACAAAAAAACCCGAAAGCAATTTAAAAATTACTTTCGGGTTTATTTTAATTATATTCCGGATATATTTTCCGACAATTTTCTAATTCTGCACATTCTTCTTCTGAAATAAATATGTCAACTATTTCAGATAGGTCATTTTCAGAAAATTTTTCTGTTTTTATGAGTTTAATTATTTTTTCTGCATTATTTACGGAATTATCAGTTTCAAGCCATAATCCTAATACAGTACCGGAAATATAGTCGTATCCGTTATCTGATTATCGGTATATTCTTCAATGCGTTCAGGGAGAGTATAGCGGATAACCAAATCAGGATTTGTCATTTTAGTTGAATCAAGTAAAATAATAATTGTCTGCATAATTGAAATCCTCTATATTATTTTTCATAAAACAATTGCTTTACCGTCAGGATATTCACCGTCCCACGAACATGGAAAACGTCCGTTCTGATAGATAAGCATTAAAGCAGAAAAGAAACTTTCTTTTTTCAGATATTTTTCAATAAAAATCCAAGCTAAATCTCTTTTTACCATATCGAGTATTTCATTTTCAAGACCTGTTTCTTCATATAAATTTTGTCGGTCTGTAAATAAACACCATTTAGTCCATAAAGTTTCTCCGATTGCTGACGATATACTTGAAAATATATAATCAATTTTTTCGTCGCCTATGACGTTCTGTGCTTCAAGCTCCAGTTGTGTAATATGATAATCCCATACTTTGAAGTATTTATCATTGTAATTATCAAATGCTTCAAAAATCGAATATATTACAATATATTGATTGTCCGGAGTACCACATTTTGAAAACCAGTCAATATTATTCAATTCAGCAATAAAGTCGGAAATTATATTGTTTATACTATTCATGTTCATTCCAGACCTTTTCATTTGTAAGAAATTCCGACTCACACCAAATCAATGTATCAACTATATCACCAAGGTTAGCAGGGTTGGCAGTATCATGTGCCATTTTATAAATTGTATCGTCAATCTTATATCTTTCTGTTGTATTTTCGTATTCATATTCAACAGTATAATCTCCGTAGAAAACCAGTGTAAATGGCTGTCCATTGTTGTAAACGAACATATGAAACGATTCACCGTCAGGGTACGTAGTATCAGACGGAATCAATTCCCACGAAGCATTTACAAACGCATCATATAATTGACTTGCGGTCTGCTCCTCAACTTCTAACAGATAAGGTGCATACGCAGGTGATGTGACACGAACAGGACTGAAAGTATAATCTGCAAAAGGACAGGTTATTTCAATTTCTGATGAAATGATTTCAGATGTTGTTGTATTTCCGCAAGCAGATAAGCCAAACACTGATACAAGTGAAATAATATTACTTGCAGTTTTTATAGATTTTTTCATTTTATTTTCCCCATATTTCTATAAATGATTTATTTACAGATGTACATACTCTTGCATAGAAACCTGCCCATAAAAGTTTTTTTGCACAATATTCCGCATTGTCCACAGATTCATGATAACTATTTCCGAAAAATCCGAAAACCGCTGAACCACTACCGGTCATTACCGCTGAACGTGCATTACATTCAAGCATAACGGATTTTATAGTGTTTACTTCGTCGAGTTGTATGGCATCTTCAAAGATATTTCCGAAATATTTATACGCATTTTCGGGGGAATTTCCGATAGCCTCAACAAGTTTACTCACCGGTGGATGTACAGGATTTACAAGGGAGTCAATTTTTCTGTAAGCCTCCGCTGTTGAAACACCTTGTCTGCCCTTTGCAATGACAAAATATCCCGAATAATCAGCAATCGGAGTTATTTTTTCACCTATCCCCGATACGTAAGCTGTACCACCGGTCAGGAAGAAAGGAACGTCCGCCCCTGATTTTTCAGGAGAAATAATTTCCTTGCCGGTCAGCTTTGAAAGACAATACAGAACACCGGCAGAATCAGAACTTCCACCACCCATACCGGCTTGCGACGGAATACCCTTTTTAATATGTATTCTGCAACCTATATCAAGATTATTGTCATCGAAAAATTTCCGTGCGGATTTGTAGGCAATATTTCTTTCGTCGCATGGTATGGGGTCTGAAGTCCGGAACTCTTCGGGAACTTCGCACGTCAGTGCAATTCCGGAATCTGTTAATTCAACGGTTATTTCGTCGTAAATGCTTACGGTCTGGAAAACGCTTTCAATGGAGTGATAACCGTTATCAAGTTTTCCGGTGACGTCAAGTGCGAGGTTTATTTTTGCCGGAGACTTAATTTTCATGATTTTCACCTTTCAGTTTTTCAACGAATTTTTCAATACGTTTCATAGCCTCCATAAGATGTTTGAGTGAATAAGCATAGGAAATACGTATATAACCCTCACCGCTGTCACCGAAAGCACTTCCGGGGACTACGGCTACTTTTTCTTCATAGAGCAGACGTTCACAGAAATCTTCGCTTGAAAGTCCTGTACTCTTTATGCACGGAAAAGCATAAAAAGCACCTTCCGGATTGAAACACGTCAGACCTATTCTGTTAAACTCGTTGACGAGATACCGCCGACGTGTATCGTATTCGTCACGCATTTTGACAATTTCAGTATCGCACGAATTGAGAGCTTCTACGGCAGCGTTCTGACTTATATACGGACTGCACATAATACCGTACTGATGTATTTTAGCAATCTGAGATATAATGGGTTCGGGTGCGGTCACGTATCCTAAACGCCAGCCTGTCATAGCGTATGCCTTTGAAAAACCATTCACATAAATAGTGCGTTCCCTCATGCCGTCGAGTTCGATTATTGAGAAGTGTTTTCTTCCGTATGTAAGTTCGGAGTATATCTCGTCGGAAAGTACCATTATATTTGTATTTTTAAGAAATTCGGCAATAGGTTCAAGGTCTTCACGGGTCATAATAGCACCTGTCGGATTATTCGGGAAAGGCATAATAATCATTTTGGTACGGTCAGTAATTTTGTCCTTGAAGTCGTCGACAGTCAGTTTGAAATTATTTTCAATTTTCGTCGGTACGGGTACGGCAACACCGCCTACCAGCTCCACGAGTGGTGCATAACATACAAAACAGGGTTCTACAACAAGAACTTCGTCACCAGGGTCAACGATTCCACGAATAGCGAGGTCAATACCCTCAGAGCCACCGACAGTAACTATTACTTCATTTTCGGAATCGTATTCAATACCGTGTTTTTTCATGATACGCTGACTTATAGCCTTACGAAGCGGTTCGATACCCTTGTTTGCACCATATATAATATGTTTGCGTTCGAGTACCTGAATAGCAGTTTTTCTTATAATCCACGGCGTTGAAAAATCCGGTTCGCCCACACCAAGACTTATAACGCCCTCCATAGTACCGGCAATATCGAAAAATTTACGTATTCCGGAAGGTTTCATTTTCTTTACTTTTCCGGAAAGTATTTTGTCGTAATCTATCATTAACACAGACCCCTTTCGTCATTTTCCTCACGGTCAATGAAGATACCTTTTTCCTTGTATTTTTTCAGAATAAAGTGTGTAGCCGTGGAAAGAACACCTTCTATAGTTGAGAGCCTTTCCGATACGAAAAGTGCCACGTCCTTGAGGTTATTTCCCTTTACTTCAACGGCGAGGTCATAAGCTCCTGACATAAGGCTTACGCTTTCGACTTCGTCATACATCATGATAGTTTTAGCAATATCGTCGAAACCGCAGTCACGTTGCGGAGCGACTTTTAATTCTATTGTAGCGTATACCGTGGAATTGTCGTATAATTCGTCGTCGACGATTACGCTGTAACCTTTTATAACGCCCTCATCTTCGAGACGTTTTATTTCTGCGGAAGCCTGCTCCGGACTTATTCCGAGAATCTCACCGAGTTGCGTATCTGAAATTCTTGCATTCTGTTGTAAGATTTTAACAATATCAGTCATAATAAAAAATTCCTTTCGATAAAATTAATCTATGTTAATAAAGTATGGTTTGCGTTTCTTGAAATAGCACAGGTGGGTGAACCCCACCGCCTTAGCGGTTTCGAGTGCGGAAGATATATCTTTCCCGATGTCCCCGACGGTGTGTGCGTCCGAACCGACGGAAATAATTTCACCGCCCATATCCTTAAATAAACGGACGTATTTTTCCGACGGGAAAGAATCTCCGAACCCCTGACGTATTCCGGAAGTATTTATTTCAATGCCTTTACCGTTATATGCGAGCAGGCGGAAACTTTCTGCTATGATGTCGTCAAAACGGCTTATGTCGGGATTTATATTGTTTCTGCACTTCATATAACGCAGGCAGTATGTAAGATGTCCCAGAACGTCGAAACAGTTCATTTTGCAGAGTTCGTATATTTCAGTGAAATATCTTTCAAGCAGATTATATATACTATCCATTGACATATTTTCATAATCTATATAATAGAAATCCTTTTCATTTCTTAACTGGTGCATAGAGCCTATTATGAAATCAAGTCTCTTGTCGGAAACAATTTTTTTTGCAACTTCAATATCTTGAGTAGCCTGACCCATTTCAATACCGCATATCAGATTGAAATTTTTGTACATTTCCTTGCGTTCTGTAATGGCATCAAGTGAGTTATTGAAATCCTTTTGATAATTGAAATAATCAATGTTATCCTTTTCGGAGTAGTGATTTTCCGGATACCATGAACTGCATTCGCAATGGTCTGTAATGGCATAGGCTGAAAGTCCCATATTCATAGCTTTTTTTATGCATAAGTCTATATCGGCTTCGGAATCCATAGAAAACTGTGTATGTGTATGACAGTCAATAATATTCATGATATAGTCAACTCCTTTCTGTGACCTTAATATTATATCATATTCCGGAACATTATGCAAGTTATTTTTTTGGTATTGCTATTTTCCGTGATATGTGATATAATGATATTATCCATAAATTTCAAGGAGGTTTTTTTAATATGAGAGCAGTTATAACTGTAATAGGCAAGGACAATGTCGGCATACTCCATAAAGTATCTGGCATATGTGCGGAATTTCATGCGAACGTACTGGAGGTTACACAGAGTGTACTTCAGGATATGTTTGCAATGATTATGCTTGCGGACATCACAGAAATGTCCGGTGACTTCTCCGCACTCGTTGACAAAATGGACACACTCGGAAAAGAACTCGGATTATCAATCCATACAATGCATGAGGATATTTTCAACTCAATGCACAGCATCTGAACCGGAGGTATTTTCAATGCTTAATGTATACGATATACTCGAAACTATAAGAATGATTCAGGACGAATGTCTTGATATACGTACAATAACTATGGGAATATCTCTTCTTGACTGTATCGACACCGATATAGACAAGGCTTGCGATAAGGTCTATGAAAAAATAGTCCGTCATGCTGAAAGGCTTGTACCGGTAGGACAGCAGATTGAAAAGGAATACGGAATACCGATTATAAACAAGAGAATTTCTGTAACTCCGATAGCTATGTTATGCGGAGCCTGTCCGAATCAGAACCCCGTCAAATTCGCAAAGGCTTTACAACGTTGTGCCGATACGTGCGGAGTAAACTTCATAGGCGGATATTCCGCACTTGTCCATAAGGGATTCAGTGCCGGTGATATGGCATTGATACAGTCCATTCCGGAAGCTCTTGACGTCACACAGAATATATGTTCTTCTGTGAATATAGGTTCTACAAAATCCGGTATAAATATGGACGCTGTAAAATTAATGGGTCAGATTGTAAAGCAATCCGCCGAACGAACCGCAGACCGTGACTGTATAGGACCTGCAAAACTGGTTGTATTCTGTAACGCCGTTGAAGATAATCCGTTTATGGCAGGAGCATTTCACGGAGTAGGCGAGCCTGATTGTGAAATACACGTCGGTGTGTCAGGTCCGGGGGTAGTACGCTCCGCACTGGCGAAATATCCGGATGCTTCCATAAATGAACTCGCCGACATCATCAAGAAGACAGCATTCAAGATAACCCGTATGGGACAGTTAGTAGGTTCACGTGCTTCAAAGGAACTTGGTGTACCTTTCGGAATTGTTGACCTTTCACTTGCACCTACTCCTGCAATCGGCGACAGTGTAGCACATATTTTAGAAGAAATGGGTCTTGAAATGTGTGGCACACACGGTACGACAGCTTGTCTTGCAATGCTGAATGATGCCGTCAAAAAAGGCGGAGTTATGGCATCTTCGACGGTTGGCGGACTTTCCGGAGCATTTATACCGGTTTCGGAAGATGCGGGCATGATAGATGCTACTATAGCCGGAGTTCTGAGCCTCGAAAAGTTAGAGGCTATGACTGCTGTATGTTCAGTAGGTCTTGACATGATAGTAGTTCCGGGGGATATAACATCGGAAACAATTTCCGCAATCATAGCCGACGAGGCAGCCATAGGCATGGTAAATTCAAAAACTACTGCTGTACGTCTCATACCTGCTATCAATAAAAAAGAGGGCGAAATGCTTGAATTTGGCGGACTTCTCGGAAGCGGTCCTGTAATGCCTGTCCGTGATAAATCACCGGCGAAATTTATAAATCGTGGTGGCAGAATACCTGCTCCAATGCAGAGCCTTAAAAACTGATTTTATGAAAAATTTGCAGAGAGCCGAAAAACTTATAAAGAAATACGGTTTTGACTTTGAAAAAATTCCAAAACATGAAATAATAAGTCTGCTTGAAACTGAAATTGAAAACTATCAGGAGGGAAGTTCGGAATATATAAGGCTTTTGTGTGGTTATCTTTTCTGTATCGGTGATAAAACTGATATTCCCTTGATAGAAAAGGCAAAGTACGGTATAAATATGGACGTCGGCTGTATGATTGACTGGGAATGGCTTGAAAGTCTTAAAAACGACGGTATAGAAACTGAATACTGTCATTCACGAAATAAGCTGACAGAATATTTTATAAAAGACTATACAGATTTCAGTGCAGACGAATATTAATTTAAATCCGGTTTATTTTTGAATTATAGTCAACAGTAAACCGGAATTTTTTTATAGAAAGGAGGTTTCAATTATGGATAACAAATCAGCATTTAATGTAAGTCAGTACGACGATAACGTAAGAAAAGTAATACCGTTCTATGACGAGATATACAATCAGATTTTTGACGTTATACGTACATATTACGCACAGAATAAAGAAAAGACGTTCAGTGTACTTGATACAGGTTGCGGAAGCGGTAGTTTTGCGGTAAGGGCATACGAAGAACTCAGAATATCGGAAATGGTTTTGTGTGACCCGTCGGAGAAAATGTTATCAGATGCACAAGATAAACTCCGTGACAGAAACTGTATATTCCGGTGTATAGGTTCGGAGAGCCTCGACTATACAGAAAAATTTGATATTGTAGTTGCGATACAGTCGCATCACTATTTCAATCGTGAAATGCGTGAACGTGCGGTTATGAACTGTTATAAGGCATTGAAATCCGGTGGGATATTCATATATACGGAAAATACCGCCCCTTTTTCCGAAACTGGAAAGAATATTATTCTGAAACGTGTAGAGGAGTTCGGAATTAATGCCGGACGTAATCATGAGGAAGTAAAGGCACATTCGGCAAGATATAATGTGGAATATTTTCCGCTGAATATCGCCGAACATCTCGGACTTCTCGAAAAGACAGGCTTTGCAACGGCGGAAATCTTCTGGCACTCATATATGCAGAGCGGATTTTATGCCGTAAAGCCAAATAGTTATACAAGCGGTACTGCCAAAGTATATTATGAATATGATGAGGACGAACAGGGTTATTTGCTTGAATATATAGAGGGTAAAACAGATAATTTTATAATTCCTGACCAGATAAACAGAATTGATGTAAAAGGTTTTAGTGATATTGAAGATTTTAAGGACAGAATCGGCGACAAGATTACAATAAGTGAAGATAATAAATATTTTAAATTAATTGATGATGTGCTTTTTTCAAGGGACGGTACAGAACTTTACATATATACTCATAAAAAGAAAGATGAAAATTATATAGTTCCGTCTGGCGTGGAAAATATTAATCCTGATGCTTTTAACTCAAGTACATACCTGAAAAATATTGTAATTTCCGAAGGCGTAAAAAAAATATATCAATATGCTTTTGCGGTTTGTAAAAATATTGAAAAAATATATCTTCCGTCAACTTTGGAAATGGTTTCGCTGAAAACGTTCTATTTTTTCGGAACGGATAATTTACAGGTTTATTACGGCGGTACTCCGAAACAGTGGCAGAAAATATACTTTGTTTTCGGAAATTCTGAGGTTCAGAATGCCAATATTCATTATAATTCACCTGTTCCGGACATAGACGAAAAAGGCAATATTATATTTAAAGAAAGGGATTGAGTAAATGAAAAACGGTATAACACCAAATCCGGATAAAATTTTTCCCGTACCTGATTGCGATACGGTAACTTATGTCAGACCTACTATAAAGAATCCGGATATAATAGTAGGGGATTTCACATATTTCAGTGACGTTGATTTTGAAAGTCACGTAACGCATCATTACGGATTTTATGGCGATAAACTTATAATCGGAAAATTCTGTCAGATAGCGTCGGGAGTAGAGTTCGTAATGAATGGTGCAAATCATCAGATGAATGCCGTTTCGACGTATCCGTTTTATATAATGGAGGGTTGGGAACAGTCCGTACCACCGCTTTCCGAAATGCCATATAAAGGCGATACTGTTATAGGAAATGATGTATGGATAGGTCAGAATGTAACCATTTTATCGGGTGTACATATCGGTGACGGTGCAATAATCGGCATGAACAGCGTTGTTGGCAGTGATGTTCCGCCATATACTATAGTTGCAGGAAATCCGGCACGTACAATAAGAAAACGTTTTGACGACGAATTAATAAAACTGATGCTTGAGTTTCGTTGGTGGGATAAGAGTATTGAGGAAATAAATAGTCTGATACCGGTTTTATCATGCAGTGACCTCGAAAAAGTAAAAAGTTACATAAGGAGCGTTTTATATGACGGAAAAATTATTTGCTGAACTATCTGAACTGGAGCAGGTAGAAGCAATAGCGTTAGGCGGTTCACGTGCCGGAAAGAATTATGACGAAAAATCCGATTATGATGTATATATTTATTGCAGTTCAGAAATCAGCGAGGAAACAAGAACAGATATTCTTGAAAAATACTGTATTATTATAGAAATCGGTAATCACTACTGGGAATACGAAGATAACTGTACACTTAACAACGGCGTTGATATTGATATTATCTACAGAAATCCGGATAATTTCTACAGGGAAATCGCAGAGGTAGTAGAAAATTATCAGGCACGTAACGGATATACTACTTGTATGTGGCATAATCTTATGAATTGTAAGATAATATACGATAAAAACGGCAGAATTTCACAGGCTAAACGACGTTTTAATGTACCGTATCCGGATATTCTCAGGGAAAACATAATCAGAAGAAATATGAATCTCTTATGTAATGGTTTACCGGCATATAAAAATCAGATAGCAAAAGCCATTACAAGAAATGACAGAATCAGTATTCTGCACCGTACTACCGCATTTCTTGAATCATATTTTGATGTTATATTCGCTGTCAACAGACTTACACATTATGGTGAAAAACGCCTTGTTGAAATATGTACGGAAAATTGTAAAGTGCTTCCGGAAAATTTTGAAGATAATCTGAATCAGTTATCTGACGATTTATTAATACATACGGATAAAGTAAATAATGATATAGAAATTATTATATCTGAACTGAAAAAAGTTTTAACAGAGGTGATAATATAAAAAATATACCTGAATACTTCAATATTAGAGATATATATAAAGTATCACCGATAAATACCGGACACATTAATAAAACTTATCTTATAGAATCCGGAGCAGGTAAATATATAATGCAGTCGCTTAACAGAAATATTTTCCGGAATCCATATATAGTTATGGAGAACATCAGCCGTATTGAAACAGCTTTCCGACGCTCCGGACAAGACATAATAACAGTATCGGAATATCTTACGACAGGTGGAAAAAATTACATTGAACTCGATAACGAAGTATGGCGTATATACGGATATACGGAGCAGGCATATTTACCGGAAAACAAGTCGTATTTAACTGGTTATGCATTCGGGAAGTACATAAATATTATAAATAATAATATAATTCTCGATAATACTATTGAAAACTTCCATAATTTTGAGATGTACTATAACAGACTTCCTGTGGGTACGGAAAAATTTTTTGACGGTCTCAGGGGCAGACTTGAAATTTTCAGCGATATTCCGGAAAGAAACGTCCATAACGACGCAAAGACGGATAATATTATTTTCGGTCAGAAAATAACAGTCATAGACCTTGATACATCTATGAGGGGTCATGTGGCGATTGATTACGGTGATATGATACGTTCTGCCGGTACTGAAAATATCGCAGAAATAACACGAGGTTTTGCCGACGGTCTGGACGGCTTACTTACTCCGGCAGAAACAGATTCCCTTTACTATGGAATACTTTATGTCACCGGTGAACTTGCTATGCGGTATATTATAGATTCCGTTTCCGAAAGACGTTATTTTATTACAAAAACTCCGGAACAATGCCGACGACGTTCGGAAGACTTACTGAAACAGCTTGAATATTTTGAAAGTAATTCCGGTATAAAAAATATTATCCGTAAAGCGTTCTGATTTCTATTGACTTTTTTGTTTTTTAGTGATAAAATATAATTAAAAGATACGTTTTAAAAAAATTTGTATCGGAGAGAGGAATTTATCATGAACAGATTAAAAAAACTTACTGCATTGCTGTCCGTAGCGGTAATGGCAGTACCGGCAATTCCGGCATCTTTCGGAACAGTCGGAAATCCGGTCACAGCGGTGGCTGTCGATGACAACAATGACGACTGGTTACACGCCGAGGGTAGCCGACTTTACGACATGAACGGTAATGAAGTATGGTTGACCGGTGCTAACTGGTTCGGACTGAACTGCATTGAATACTCACCGCATTATCTTTACGCCGGTGACATCGACGATATGTTACAGGAAGTAGCCGACAGAGGTATTAATGTTATCCGTTTTCCTGTTTCAACAGAACTTATTCTCTCATGGATGAATGGTACACCATTTCAGATAAGTGCCGGTGGTATGCAGGCTGTATATAATCCGCCGGTTGACCAGGATGACGGCAACGGCGGTATCGTTGAAGCCGGAAGATACGGCAATCTTAACAAGGATTTTGTTGAATCTGACGGAAAAACCCTCATAACAAGTGACCGTGGATTTGATATAATCCTTGACAAGTGTAAGAAGTACGGAATCAAGGCATTTATTGACATACATAGCCCGCACGCCGATAACTCAGGACATAACTATAACTTATGGTACGGTAAGGAAACAACATCAGACGGTACAATGGTTACTACTGAATTATGGCAGGAATCGCTTGTATGGCTTGCTGAAAAATACAAGAATAACGATACACTTTTAGGTTATGACCTCAAGAACGAACCACACGGAAAAGGTCAGGAGGGTGACAAGGCTGCAAAGTGGGACGGTTCAACCGACGAAAACAACTGGGCTTATGCCGCTACCAATTGTGCCGAAGCTATTCTTGATGTACACCCTAATGCACTCATTTTCATAGAAGGCGTTGAACAGTCATTAAGTGGTGCAATGCCTGGTGATTACTGGGGAATCGCAGACAGACGTGACAATTCGCCATATATAGGAGCATGGTGGGGCGGTAACTTCAGAGGTGCAAGGGAATATCCTATAGTACCAAAACAAGGTACAAGTCAGATAGTATATTCCCCACACGATTACGGTCCGTCGGTTTATGCTCAAACATGGTTTGCCAAGGACTTCACAACACAGACGCTTCTTGACGACTACTGGTACGATACATGGGCATATATCAACGCCGAGGACATAGCACCGGAACTCATAGGCGAGTGGGGCGGACATATGGACGGTGCAGAAAATCAGAAATGGATGGAACTTCTTCGTGACTACATGATTGAAAATCATATAAATCATACATTCTGGTGTCTGAATACCAATTCCGGCGATACCGGCGGATTATGGAAAAACATTTCATGCGGGCAGTATGCCGGTTCTACGAAGATTGAGTGGGAAGAAGAAAAGTACGCTCTTATGGAAAAATCCCTGTGGCAGACGTTGGAAACCGGAAAATATATCGGTCTTGACCACCAGAAAGCACTCGGAAATAACGGTCTTTCACTGAACGAATTTTATACAAGTTACGCAACAACAGAAGGCAGTAATCTTGACGGCGGAACAGTCCTCGATAAAGCAGGCAAGCCTGTAGATTCCAATAGTGTCGGAACAACGACTACAAAACCAGCCGGCACTACTACTACAACCACTACAACAGGTTCAGCCGGAACTACTACAACAGTAACTACAGCTGGAACTACTTCTTCCGGCGGTATATTATACGGCGATGCCAACGAAGACAAGGAAGTATCACTTGCAGATGCCGTACTTATAATGCAGTCGCTTGCAAATCCGGAATCATATTCACTTACTGAACAGGGTAAGAAAAATGCTGATGTTGTCGGCAAAGGCGACGGCGTAACAAGTAATGATGCTCTTGCAATACAGATGTATAATATTAAGCTTATTGAATCCTTCCCGATAGACGATTTACCACAGTAAAGACATAATCAAAAGGACGTTTTTATTAAAAGAAACGTCCTTTTTTATCTGGATATATTATTTCAGGCTGGATAATAGAAATCAAGCAGTAACTCCACGACAAGCGAATATGATTTTATACCGTCTTTTCTGCCGTTTGCCTTTATGTTGGTATCGATAGCGGTTGTGGAAACCGTACTTACAGTTTCAGTGGGAATTACTTCTTTTTCTTCGTTTTCCTCCCAGTAGTTATCGGGCATGAATCTGAACCAGTCACGGCGGACGTTATCGGAAATAGTATCTGTTAAATGAAACGCTCCGGAAATGTTCTGATTATATATTTCGTTATGTACGTATTCAAGGGCGGAAAGATACCCCGAGTACTGAAAACTTAAATTTTCACTGCACTGAGTTGTAGCATAGAAAGATATAAAATTTGCCTCGTCCTCCTGTATGAATCCTTTGAGGTGTGAAAATTCATGACAGACTGTTTCAGGAAGATTAGTCCGGCACATATCGTCATTGTAGTTGGATTCAAGCGAAAACGGGAAATAAATTCCCGTAAGATGAGACTGGCTCATGAAATACGAAAACTGTATAGGTTTAGCTTTCGGATAGTATCCTTTAAGCTGTGGGAAAGTCTCACCGGCTTTTTTCATAGCCTTTCTGGCTTCCGGACTTACATTTTCTGTAAACTCGAAACAGTTCATATCATCACGAGGAACTTTTTCGGCTAAATCGTTGGATTTTTCTATAAGAAGTGAATATAGTTCTGTAATCTGACTTTCGGTATGTTCTGAATGTCCGAGATATTTTTCAGTGAACGGCGTACACTGATACATTATGAAACAGTTCATGGTTTCAGTAGTCAGAATAAATGTAAAGACAAGCAGTATAACAAAACCGGCAGTTGATAATGTTTTTTTACGGAAATTTTTCCCGAATATCAGTAACAATACAGTACAGGGGAATCCCACCACTATGAGCAGGATTCCCAGTAATATAAGTATCTCGCCTACTGAAAATGGTAGTAATCCGGTAATAAAAGAAACCGGATTCGCAAAAAGCGGAAAAATTTTTTCTGTATAGAAATCGGCAAACGGACTGCATATTCTCGACAATACATTCAGAAATACCATAAACAGACATATTATAATCAGTACAGAGTATTTTTTTCTGATATGAAATTTTTTCATTTTTATATATTATTTAGCGTTTTCGTCTGCCTGTAACTTATTCATGTAACCGAAGATGTTAAGAGTTTCACCCTCATGTTCTGTTGAACGATAAGCATAGTACATTAGTACCTGTGTGGCGTCATTGGCATCTACAATTCCGTCGTAATTGATATCGGCTTTTTTTAC
Organism: Ruminococcus sp.; assembly: GCA_014799765.1. Taxonomy (GTDB): domain Bacteria; phylum Bacillota; class Clostridia; order Oscillospirales; family Ruminococcaceae; genus Ruminococcus. The sequence continues at coordinate 2,180 of JAAVHK010000149.1, read as the reverse complement.
TTCTTCGTCAGTAAGAGTTGTTCCGCTATGGGTTGAAAGGCTTGCGTATTCTTCAAGAATTGCGGTAGCATCGACGGCATCTGTCTCACCATCATTGTTAATATCACCGGGGTATACCTTATCCGGAAGAGCTTCAACAATCTGTTCCATAGCAAGAGGCGGATAGCTTCCTATATCTTCGATACTGTAGTAAACCTGATTGAAGACCGTTGGTATAATTTCACCTGTTGTTTCGTCTACAGGACGTTCAGCGGAAACAGGTTTAACAGATTCGCCGGTTTCCTTGTCATTTACTTTTATTTTGTCAATCAGCAGTGAGGAAATAGCAAGATGTCCTTTCTGATTAGGATATAAATTAATTGTATCGTCACCACCTATTGTTACGTATGATTTTTCCATATCGGTGAAGTAGTAGGCGTGACCAGGGTTATCACGGGAAGAGGCGACATTTCCGTTAGCGGTGAATGTACCATAGACGTCGATAATTTCAATATCCTGAATTTTCTGTAATTCAGTACGGAAAGTGTTCATTATATCATCGAGGGTATCACGCAGGGTATTTATCATAATAGCGTGACCGGAATTGTAATTTTTTTCTACGTATCTCTTTGAAAGCTGTAACGGCTGGTAGACAGTCTGTACTATTATCTGTGCATCAGGATTGATTTCTTTTAATTGTTTAACTGTTTTGTCGATATTTACCATTATTTCATTAGGTATGATACCCTTGTTGTTATTAGTAGTAAGTCGCAGATTACGTGATGAGGATTTTATCAGACTGTTCAGGGCAAGTGAAGCAGTCATACCGCTGTTTGAATATATTCTGAAATTGTTATGGTCAATCATTTTCATATCGCTTATACCTGGATTTTCCGGAATATCGGCGGATGTATAACCTGAAGCAAGAAGATTATTTTTTGCGGAAAATTCAAGGAACTGTTTTACAATGTACTTCATAATATCTTTACCGCCTGTGGATATTACAACAACGTCAGTATTTTCAACAGAAGTTTTCTGTTCGTCGGTGAGATTTTCCACCATGCTGAGAAGTTCATACGAATCCATACCGGATTGTGCAAAGTTGGAAACTTCAGCCCCGAAGTAATCCGCACATATTTCACTGTATGTATGTTCATTTTCGTCTAAATCGTAACCGCTGGCAATACCGTCGCCGAGTATAACCATACTGTCAAGATTTTTATTCTGACCATCAGCAGACGTCACAGCCGGTACAATCATTGAAAGTGCCATAGTGGCAGAAACTATTAACGATAAGTATTTTTTCATGTTGAATCCTCCTGAAGATTAAAATATATTTTTCGGGATAGAATAATTGTACATTATTTTTCTGATTATGTCAAGCAGAAATTAATAACATTCATGGATTTTTTAAAAATTTTTAAATTTATAATGGTAATATTTCACTTGACAAAACCGGTATACAATAGTATAATGAATATTAAAAAAGGATAATTTTATCAGACAGGAGCGTTGATATTAATGAAATACAACAGAACTGAAATCGACAACAATGTAGGATTCACTTCTATAACTGATCCTAAATTCAAGACAGCACATATTTCTGTAAGGTTTATAACGGAACTTTCAGAAGAAACCGCTTCGGCAAACGTTATCGCTACAGATGTACTGACATATTCAACAAAAAGTCTGCCTGCTCTTTCGTTGCTGAACGAAAAGCTGTCTTCACTTTACGGAGCTAATCTTGCATCATATTCCGTAAAGAAAGGAGATTCGCAGATACTGAGCATAAATGTATCGTATATTGTCAACAGATACGCTATAGACGGCGAGGACATAGAAGCTGAAATGACAGGTCTTCTTATAGAAAGTATTTTCTGTCCGAACGCCACTGACGGTAAATTTGACGAGGAATCTTTCAGTATCACGAAAAAAGAACTCATTGACCGTATAGAATCGGAAATAAATAACAAACGTGGTTACGCACTTGCAAGAGCTACTGAAACGGCTTTCAGAGGTGAACCGGCTGAAGTAATGAGTTATGGTACAAGAAAAACTGCTGAAAACGTCACAGCGGAAAGTGCATATTCCGCATATATGAATCTTCTTAAAACAGCACCGGTTGAGATAACATATGTCGCACCCGAAGAAAATCTGGCTGTTCTGGAAATGTTCAGTAAAAGTTTTGCGTCCGTTGACAG
>JAAVHK010000148.1 GCA_014799765.1 Ruminococcus sp. | reverse complement strand
TTGTTGTTTCGCACGCCGGAATAAAGGAAAATTATATCGGACGTGGTTCAGGACGTGTCCGTGAGTTCTGTATATACGGAGATACTACCGGAGAAGTCGACGAGTTCGGTTTGCCGGTGCGTCTTGACTGGTCAGCCGACTACAGAGGACGTGCAACTATAGTATACGGTCATACGCCCTGTACCGACGTGACAGCGATAAACAACACGTATTGTATTGATACCGGTTGCGTGTTCGGCGGAAAACTTACGGCAATGCGATACCCTGAAAAAGAGTTCGTAAGCGTTGAGGCATACGGAAAATACTGCGAACCTGTAAAACCTTTTGCATATGAAAAATCCGAAGATATGGACGATATGCTTACAATAGGCGATTTTCAGGGAAAAATGAATATTCATACAGAACTTATACCGTCAATAAATATAGACGAAAACAATGTAAATTCCGCACTGGAAATAATGTCGAGATATTCCGCTGACCCTCACTGGCTGATATATCTTCCGCCTACAATGTCGCCGTGCGAGACAAGCCACACTGACGGTTATCTTGAATACCCACCCGAAGCCTTTGAATATTATCGTAAGAACGGTATAAAAAAAGTAGTATGCGAAAAAAAACATATGGGTTCAAGAGCGGTTATAATTTTATGTCATACGCCGGAAACTGCTGTAAAGCGTTTCGGGATAGATGACGGCACTTCCGGCATAATATACACCCGTACCGGACGGCGTTTCTTTGATAATCCGGAAACTGAAACGGAATTACTTAAACATCTTGACAGGGTACTTACAGACAATAATTTCTGGAAAGACTTCAATACGGAATGGGTATGCCTCGATACAGAGTTAATGCCGTGGTCTGAAAAGGCACAGGGACTTATCAGAACTCAGTATGCACCGGTAGGAAACGCCGGTAAAAATTCCCTCGATACCGCTGTGAAACTCCTTGAAAAAGCCTGCTCCCTTACCAGTGTATCGCCGGAAGTTTCCGCCCTTACGTCCGGACAGAACACAAATCTGAAAGAAGTTCTTGAAAAATTCCGTTTCCGGAAAGATGCCATTGAAAAATACGTGTCCGCCTACCGTGAATACTGCTGGACGGTCAATAATATCGAAGATTTCAGAATAGCACCGTTTCACATACTGGCGGTTGAGGGAAATGTTTTCGATAAAAAAACTCACATATGGCATATGGAGAATATAAAAAAGTATATCTGTACGGATAAAATCTTCATGGCAACGCCTTATATATGCGTCGATACCGGTGACGAAACAAGCATTGAAAACGCTGTGAAATGGTGGTCTGAAATGACGGAATCCGGTGGCGAAGGAATGGTAGTAAAACCGGAATACTATACCGCTGTAACCGGAAACAAACTTCTTCAACCGGCTGTCAAATGCCGTGGACGTGAGTATTTAAGAATTATTTACGGTGCAGATTATCTTCTGCCGGAACACCTCCGGAGACTGAAAAAACGTTCGCTTTCAAGAAAACGTACCCTCGCACTGAAAGAGTTTTCGTTAGGTATGGAATCGCTGAAACGTTTCGTAAACCGTGAACCGCTTTACAGAGTACATGAGTGTTCATTCGGTGTACTGGCTTCAGAAAGCGAACCTGTTGACCCACGACTTTGAAATTCATAATTAATAATTCATAATTAAGAATTGAAATAATTATGCATTATGCATTCTTAATTCTTAATTGACAATGGGGTGATATTTTGACTTTACGTGACATGAATACGAAAAATATAAAAAAACGTACATATTCCGGAGCAGGTACACTCCGTGACATGAAATACAAAGCCCCCGAAAAAATTCCGCAAGAATCAGAAACACTTCCGGAAAAACAGGTAATTCCGGCAAGTCGTTATCAGAGTATGCCGTTACCAGACGTCCGGCACATACAGACGCCGAAAAATGAAAATCTGTATAACAGACCTGCTCCGCCTGAACCTGTAAAGCCTGACCCGTCAAAATTCGTCGAGGAACGCACAGAAACTCCACCGCCTAAAATAGTACGTGTTACTGTACCTGTCCGGAAAAAAGTTGACAATGTAAACAACGAGTTCGGAGCTTTCGGAAGTACTTTCGACGGTGACACAGACCAGTCCACAATGATAACGGAAATACCGGTAATGAATAACGTTGACGACTATAAAATATAACTCCCTTGACTGCGATTTCCTGTGCGGACGTTTTCCGGAACTCAGGGAAAAAAATAATCGCTGAAAATGAGTGGTCAGGCGAAAACTTACCGCACTGTCTTTTCGGAAATATTCTGAATCCGCTTGTTACCGGACTTCTTAAACAAGAAGACTACAGAAATAACAATCTGCTTGAAAGAATTTTCCGTATGTACGAGGAACTGGCAGAATACGGCGATACAGAAACTAAAAATCTTCTACAGGTCACTTTACTGGAATATCTGTGGGACGAATATATTATATATTCAAGGTCTTACGAACTTATGGGACAAAATACACGCATAATAAACGGATACATTTCAGATTATCTGAATATTCCGGAAAAATTTTAATTCTGTAAATAAAAACACTTTTCGACAAAATATATAATTGACTTTTAAACCGTACTATGATATAATTCATATATCGGGAAACCGAAATACAATAATTTCCTACACAGAAAAACGTTCACTCCTTCGGGAGCGGACGTTTTTCATAATTTAACACCCGAAACGCAAAAAATAACCGGTGAGGAGCAGGTAAAAAACTCTTCACCGATTTTTTATTATTAATTATTAATTATTAATTATAAATTATTAATTATAAATTATTAATTAAACAGCGAACTGACTGTTATATAATTCGGAATAGAAACCGCCGTCTGCAATGAGTTTTTCGTGATTACCCTGTTCAATGATGTCGCCGTCTTTCATAACAAGTATGACATCAGCATTTTTTATAGTGGATAGTCTGTGTGCGATTACAAAAGAAGTACGTCCGGTAGTGAGTTTATCCATAGCACGCTGTATTACAAGTTCTGTCCTTGTATCTATAGAGGAAGTAGCCTCGTCAAGAATAAGCATGGGAGCATCTTTAATCATGGCACGTGCGATTGTAAGCTGTTGTTTCTGACCGTCTGAGAGATTCAGAGCCTCATTAAGTCTTGTATCGTAGCCTTGCGGTAACGTCGATATAAAGTGTTTCAGACCTACTGCCTCGCACGCCTCGTCAAGCTGACTGTCAGTGACGCCCACCTTGTTATAGACCAGATTTTCACGGATAGTACCGTCAAAAAGCCACGTATCCTGAAGAATCATATCAAATAAATCGTGTACCTGCTCACGTCTGAGGGTCTTAGTAGATACGCCGTCAATAAGGATGTCACCGCTGTCAATCTCGTAGAATCGCATAAGCAGATTCACCATAGTAGTTTTACCTGCTCCGGTAGGTCCTACTATCGCTACTTTCTGACCGGCTTTCAGGACTGCTGAAAAATCGTGTATGATAGTTTTTTCCGGTGAGTAGCCGAATTTAACGTTTCTGAACTCGACGTTTCCGGCGACGTTGCTTATAGTACCGTTCTTTGCGGATTCGTCAGCCTGTTCTTCGGATTCAAGCATTTCAAAAACCCGCTTGGATGCGGCGGAAGCCTGTTGTATGGAAGTCATTGACTGTGCGAAAGTTCCTAACGGTTGCGAAAAAAGTCTTGAATATATCACGAATGCCATAATAGTACCGAGTGTAACGGCGGAATTGTCATTTATTATGAAAATAACTCCTACTATAAATACAAGTGCATAGTCGAGATTTCCGACAAACTGCATAATCGGGTGCATCATACCGGATAACCATTGCGATTTCCAGTTTGAATCGTAAAGACGGTCATTTACCTCATCAAATTTGATTTTTTCCTGATGTTTCGCCCCGAATGCGTGTACGATATTATGATTTGTATATACTTCTTCAATCTGACCGTTCATAACACCTAAATCAGCTTGCTTACGGTTGAAGAATTTCTGAGAATTTTTCATGATAACGCCCATCATTACGAAGCCGAAAAGCGAAGAGCCGATAGTTACGAGTGCGAGAATCCAGTTAGTAGAGAACATCTTATATATAACGCCCACGAACAACGCCAGCGAACTTATCAGATTTGCGGAACTGCTTGAAAGCGTCTGGCTTATGGTGTCAACGTCGTTGGTTACACGTGAAAGTATATCGCCCTTTGTGGTGGTATCGAAGTATTTTAACGGAAGTCTGTTTATTTTTTCGTCAATGTCGGTACGAAGTCGCTTTGAAGTTTTCTGTGTTATTGTAGCGGTTATGAACTGCTGACTGTAATTCAGTATCGCACCACCGGCATATATGGCTACCAGTGTGAAGCATATTTTTTTAATATTGTCCATGTTTATGCCGGTCATAATACCGGAAGTTATTTCATTCATTAGGTCACTTATTTTTTCAGGTCCGATAATGGTAGTCAACGCACCGCCTATAGCGAATATAACGGCGACGATTACTGCCGGAAGATACTGTTTGCAGTAGACAAGTATTTTCTTTATTGAACCTAAATCCGCTTTTTCGTCGGGATTTGTAACGGTCATAGGTCTCATAGGGGGCATATTATACACGCTCCTTTCCGGATAATTCTTCTTCTGATAACTGTGAAAGTGCTATTTCCTTGTATATGGAACAGTTTTCCATTAAATCATCATGCTTGCCGATACCTGCTATCTCACCGTCATGGAGTACAAGAATTTTATCGGCATTTCTGATAGTACCTATTCTTTGTGCGACTATTATTACAGTTGTTCCTGTAAGTTCTTCCCTTATGGATTTTCTTACAAGCATATCTGTTTTGTAGTCGAGAGCGGAAAAAGTATCGTCAAAAATCATGATTTCAGAGTTCTTGAAAACTGCACGTGCTATGGAAAGTCTTTGTTTCTGACCGCCTGAATAGTTAGTACCGCCCTGTGCGACTTTAGAGTGAATACCGTCAGCGAGATTGCCTACAAAATCGGATTTTGAAACCTCAAGTGCTTTAGTAATTCGTTCGTCACTGTCGGATACGTTTTCCTTACAGCCGTATGTGATATTTGATTTTATGTCACCGGAAAATAGAGTGGCTTTCTGTGGTGCTACGGATACCATTTTTTCCAACTGTTCTTCAGGATATTCCCTGATATTAACGCCGTCAATAAGTACCTCACCGGAAGTAGTATCGTAATAACGTGGTATCAGATTGACAAGCGTTGATTTACCTGTACCGGTAGCACCTATTATAGCGAAAGTCTCACCTTCATTTATTTCAAAGTTCAGGTTTTTCAGACACGGTTTACCAGAATCTGAATACGAGAACGATACGTTTCTGAACTCAATTTTTCCGTGACCTGTGGTTTTAACTTCCTGTGATTTGTAGTCAATAGTGGGTTGAGTTTCAAGAACTTCGTTTATACGTTTTGCCGATACCATAGTACGAGGCATAATTATGAATATCATAACAAGCATCATGAATGCACCCATAATCTGCAACGCATACTGTGTGAAAGCTGTCATATTACCGATAACTTCGGCTCTTCCGGTTATTTCCGCATTGTTTATCAGGTAAGCCCCTATCCAGTAGATAGCAAGTGTAAGACCGTTCATAGCCATCATCATGACAGGCATCATTACGCCCATTATACGACTGGTAAACAGATGATTTTTTGTAATATCGTCGTTTACCTTATCGAACTTCTTTTCCTGATACTTTTCTGCATTGAATGCACGTACTACACGTACACCGCTGATATTTTCACGTGTGACATCGTTGAGATTGTCAGTGAGTTTCTGAATCTGTCTGAATTTAGGGTACGCAACGCCTACAAGAAGTGCTATAGTGACGATTACCACCGCAACGCATACAAATACGGCGGTAGTCCATTCGACGCTTGAATTTGATATTTTTACGATAGCCCATATTGCCGTAACCGGTGCTTTAATCATCATCTGCATACCCATAGCGATTAACATCTGTAACTGTACAACGTCGTTGGTAGTACGTGTTATCAGACTTGGTGTGGAAAATTTATTTATTTCCGCATTTGAGAATTTAAGTATATGTCCGAAAAGTTTGTCACGTAAGGTTTTAGCAAAGTTACCGGCAACCTGTGAAGCAAAGAATCCGCATAACATGGCACATACCATACTTCCGACAGCACATAAAAGCATCATACCGCCGTTTTTAAGAACTTCGCTCATTTCCACAGAACCGGCTGAAACGGATTCCGTAAGTTTCTGTGTATAGTCGGGCATAGTGAGGTCTAACCATACCTGAGCGATTACCAACAGTACGCATACAAGCATGAAACAGACATCACGCTTTTTGAGGTTTCTGAAAATCTTCAGCATAAAAAAATTACCACCTTTCTTTAAGAATTATTGATTTCTTTTTTTATTTCCGCCGAAACAATATCTCTTATTTCATTGCTGACGGAAATAAACTCTTCCATGCGTTCCGTGCCGATACGGTCAATAATAAGACTGAATGTTTCAATCATTTTTTCCTGACGTCTCAGAAATTCCGCCTTACCTGTTCCGGACAGCGAAATCATAAGACGGCGTGCATCTTCGGAACAGCTGTCACGGATAATGTAATTTTTTTCGTACATTTTTTTCAGCAGTACTGAAACCCTTGCGGTACTGACCCTCATAAACCGACTTATCTCGCCTGCCGAAACCGGTTTTTCGGCTTCGTAAAGATATTTCAGCATACAGGCGATACCGGCGTTATCGTCGCTGAATCGCCGTGAAACATCATCGGGTGGCTTATGGTGAAGTCTCTGCATGACGTTCAAAACATATTCACGGTCTGCCATAAAAATTCCTCCTTTTATTTAACAGGGTTAGATAATATTAATACCGCTATGTGTAAAACATACGGTAATGATATGATAACTTTGTGAAAAAACTGACATTCTGTAAACGTCAGGAAAATACTTGACATTTTGTAAAAAATATGTTAAAATATCACAGGAAAAACAATTTATAATTGATAATTCATAATTCTTAATTTCAGAAAAGAGTGGTTTTTTTATGAAAAAATTTTTGAGTATATTTGCGGTAATATCGGTTGTTTTGTCTGGTGGTTGCGGATACAAGGTTAAACAGACTATTTTCTTTGT
>JAAVHK010000147.1 GCA_014799765.1 Ruminococcus sp. | reverse complement strand
TTGCGTTATCGGGTCTTGAATTATTGTAGAGTTTAAAGTATTCCGTATTCTTTGAATTTCTGTTTTTGTCAGGATTTATAACAAGTGAAACGTTTAAATCATAATTCCTTGCAACTGTGGAAAAGTCAGTAAGGATTTCACCGGCTTCAATATCAACAGCGAAAGCCTTACATAATTCAATGTCATAGTCGTCATACAGGTTTTTATCGAACATTTTTGAACCTCCTTTTGTTTATGACTATATTTTAACATATTTTCTTGATTTGTCAATACTGGTTTATGATTAGTTATAATGTACATTATATTACACTTATATTTGTGAGATATGACGAAAATTTCAGATATTTTATACAGATACTTTGTTTTTTTAAAAAATTATGTTATAATAAATTCATTGCTATCCGGAGGTGATAATTATTAAACGTCTTTATATTACAGACCTTGACGGCACATTACTTGACAGTAGCGGTAAAGTTTCGGTAAATACCGGAAAAATAATAAATTCCCTGATTGAAGAGGGAATTTATTTTACATTTGCAACGGCAAGGTCAGTATATTCTGCAAAGCCAATTACAGCCGGAATTAATATAAATGTTCCGTGCATACTCATGAACGGCGTAAGTATATATGATATTTCAGAAAACAGATATATTGTAAATAATTATATAGATTATAGTAAATCTCTTGAAATAGCAGATATTTTCAGGAAAAATAATCTTAACTGTTTCATATACAGAATTGAAGATAATATACTTAAAGCATATTTCACGGAGATTAACTCAAATGTCATGCGGAGTTTTGCGGAATCACGTAAGAATAATTATAACAAGCCGTTCATACAGTGCGGTGATTTGTCAGAAGTCGCCGACGACAAGACGGTATATTTTACGGTAACCGGCGAATATCAGGAACTTTTTCCGGTAAAAGAAGCGGTATCTGTCACAGAGGGTACGGACTATGCATTTTATCGTGATACATACACAGGTAAGTATTATCTTGAAATTTTTTCCGGAAGTGCTTCAAAGGCGAACGGAATAAAATATCTCCGGAGTGAATACGGTTTCGACGAAGTAATATGTTTCGGGGATAATCTCAATGACATGAAAATGTTTTCTGAATCCGATATAAAGATAGCTGTCGGGAATGCCGTACCGGAATTGAAAGAAATGGCTGATTTTATTGCACTTTCAAATAATGATGACGGTATTGCAAAGTGGCTTGCTGAAAACTATGGGAGATAATTATGAACAGATTTTCATATAAGAATATTTACGGCAGTAAAGAATATAATGAATTTATTGAAAGTAAGCGTTATGTAATAGACGATAAATTTCTTTCTGAAACAGAAAATTATGAATTGCCGGACGATTTTTCCCTTGAAATCAGTACCTATGAGGAAGAACGGCAAAGTAAAAGTCATAAAGTATTCATTTCTGCACAGAAAGTAACTTTGAAAAATGCAGACAGTACAATATATGAATACTATTGTTATTATGACCATACAAGACCGTTTACAGAAATTATACATCACAAAAACGGTCACAGATATTATCCGTTTCATATTGACCTGTACGGAATCAGTTTTCTTGATGTTGACACTTTAGAAGTGTACAACTATATTCCCGAGGGTTATGAACATGATGATAAATATAGGTGCGGAGAATCTTTTATAGTAACTGATATTCACTATGACAGGGAATCCAATCTCATTGCATATGGCGGTTGTTACTGGGCTTCTCCTTATGACGTAATGGTGGGTGATTTTTCAGACCCGCTTAATTTTAATCCGTATTTAATAAACATACGCAATATTTTTAATTGTAAGTATAGTATTTATTTCATGAAATGGGAAGATAACAGGCTTTACGTAATGTGCGACAATGAAATAAAATCCGTTAGTGTTGAAGAAATTAAAAAATTAATACGAAAGGAAAAATATAATGAAAAAATTAATGTTAGGTAATGAAGCCTTCGCAAGAGGTCTCTATGAAGCTGGTTGTAAGGTTGTATCAAGTTATCCTGGTACGCCGTCCACGGAGATAACAGAAGAAGTCGCTAAATATGAAGAAGTTTATGCTGAATGGTCACCGAATGAAAAAGTAGCTTTAGAGGTTGCTTTAGGTGCGTCGATAGCCGGTGCAAGAAGTTTCTGCGGTATGAAACACGTCGGACTTAATGTAGCGTCAGACCCTTTATATACGGCGTCATATAGCGGAGTAAATGCCGGATTGGTCATAGCTGTTGCAGATGACCAGGGTATGCACTCCTCACAGAACGAACAGGACAGCAGACATCATGCGATAGCCTCAAAAGTCCCTATGCTTGAACCCTCAGACAGTGCGGAATGTAAGGATTTTGTAAAGCTGGCGTTTGAGATTTCCGAAAATTTCGATACTCCGGTTATCGTGAGAATGTCAACACGTGTAGCACATTCACAGAGTATAGTCTGTCCGGAAGAACGACAGGAAATTGAATTAAAAGAATATACTAAAACTCCGCAGAAGTACGTAATGATGCCGGCATACGCAAAGGGCAGACACGTTTTTGTGGAAGAACGTACAAAGAAACTCACGGAATATGCGGAAACTTCACCGCTGAACAGGGTTGAAATTTCCGAAAATGCAGAGTTCGGAGTAATAACTAACGGTGCTTGCTATCAGTATACGAAAGAAGCATTAGGGAATAAAGCATCTGTACTTAAATTAGGTATGGTCAATCCGATGCCGGTCAGACTTATTCAGGAGTTTGCCGAAAAATACGAAAAAATTTACATAATAGAAGAACTCGACGGCATTATTGAACAGCATTGCAGAAATATCGGTGTGAACAACATTCAGGGCAAGGAAATTTTCAGCTGTATTGGAGAGCTTCCGCAGTCTGTGATAGCTGAAAAGTTACTTAATGAAAAGAAAGAATATTCCGAATTTCCGGAAAATATACCGGTCAGACCGCCGGTAATGTGTGCAGGGTGTCCGCACAGGGGATTGTTTTATTGCCTAAAGAAACTGGGTGTTATGGTTTCCGGAGATATAGGCTGTTATACACTCGGAGCGGTTGCACCTTTGAACGCCATGGACACTACGATATGTATGGGTGCATCAATATCGGCATTACATGGCTTCAATAAGGCAAGAGGTGCGGAATCCGAACATAAAAGCGTAGCAGTAATTGGTGATTCGACTTTCATGCACTCCGGAATGACAGGTCTTGTAAATATCGCCTATAACAATTCAGATTCTACTGTCATAATACTTGATAATTCAATTACCGGCATGACAGGACATCAGCAGAATCCCACAACAGGAAAAAATCTCAAAGGTGACCCCGCATACGCCGTAAATCTTGAGGAACTCTGTAAATCGTTAGGCATAAAGCGTGTAAGAGTTGTTGACCCTTACAGCCTTGCGGAGACCGAAAAGGTCATAAAGGAAGAACTTTCCGCCGAAGAAGCCTCTGTAATAATATCTCGCAGACCGTGTGCATTACTGAAATATGTCAAGCATAATCCGCCGTTTGCCGTCGACAGTGAGAAGTGCATAGGCTGTAAGGCTTGTATGAAACTGGGATGTCCGGCAATATCAATAAAGGACAGAAAAGCGGTCATAGACCATACACAATGTGTAGGTTGCGGAATATGTCAGGAACAGTGTAAATTTTCCGCTATAAGATGACAGATTTTTATGGTGACGCTTGGTGACGGATAAAACGTCATTTATAACTTAATTCTACTTGATTATATTATATATATATTATATATTCTGTTGTAAAGAAGTTTAAAAATAGTAATTATACGTCACTTCCGTCACCGTTGATTTTAAGGAGAGTTTTTTATATGAAGAATTACGAAGAAATATACAACAGTTTTGTGGAATGGATTGACAATATGCTTGAAAAAAATGATATGCCGGAAGATACAAAGGCATTCAACTTCAATCTCTATGAAGAAGACGATAATATTTATAGCGTACAGCTTATAGCGTCGGACAGATTTGACCCCGATGATGACGAATGGGCTTGTTATGAAGTATGGTCATCTGAAGAAGACTTGTTTTTTGTCGATACTTCCGACGAAGACGACAAAAGCCGTGAAACGTTTCAGAAGTTTGTAACGGATATGATTTCCGGATATATAGCACAGAATGATATTCTGAAAAAATTTCCGGCAGGAATCGGATTTGTTGACGGTGAAATTGATATATTATACAATAACGAGGAGATATAAATTTTATGGAAGATTATGATGGCTCAAAAGTCCTTACCGCATTAAAGGCACTTTTCGGAGCTGTTATAGGTGCGTTGCCGGGGATGGCTATCTGGATAATCTTTGGAAAATTGGGCTTTATAACTTTGGTTTCGGGAATGGCTATAGCAATGGGAGTGGTTTTCCTGTGCAGTTTTTTTGCAGGAGACAGCGATTTATCACCGCTGGTTTTGCTGATTATATGTGGTGTGGTTTTCATTACTGCCATACTCATATCCGAAAAAATCGTCTGGACAATGGAAATGTCAGATTTATTAAGTGAATATCTTCCGACGTTCAGGGAAAAAATGATAGATGCAATTATAGCTGAAAACCCTGATATTTCAAGGACAGACGCAGACGGAATGATTACGGACGATTTATATAATCAGCTATTTACGGAGACTTTCGGCATAAAGGAAGCGACTTTCGGCGAGTGTTTTTCAAATTTCGGCACACTGCTTGAAAATCTTGAAATGAAAGGAAAATACATATCATCGCTTGTCAAGAGCATAGTATTCGGAGGTTTTGGCGGTTTTTTATTTTTTGCAAAAATCATGTGAAATTTTAAGGAGTTTATTATATGGAAACAAAATCAATTATGATAGTCGGCGTAGGCGGACAGGGTTCTTTGCTTGCGTCAAGGATTATAGGAAATGTACTTCTTTCGCAGGGCTATGATGTCAAGGTAAGCGAAGTACATGGAATGTCACAGCGTGGGGGTTCTGTAGTGACTTATGTCAGATACGGCGAAAAGGTTTATTCTCCGATAGTCGAAAAGGGTGAGGCAGATATAATAATATCTTTTGAATTACTCGAATCCGCAAGGGCTTTACCATATCTTAAAAAGGGCGGACATCTTATAACATCAGTCCAGAGGGTTGACCCTATGCCAGTCATAACCGGTATGGCGGAATATCCGGAAAATATCGTGGAAAAACTCACCGGAGCAGGTGCAGATGTAACAGCGGTTGACGCTCTCACACTGGCGGAACAGGCAGGAACTTCAAAGGCTTCAAACGTGGTACTTATGGGCGTACTCGCTTCAAAAATGGATTTTCCGGAAGAAGTATGGCAGAACGCTCTTGAAAAATGCGTACCGCCTAAATTTCTTGACCTGAATAAAAAGGCGTTTGCACTGGGAAGGAATTATGTATGATGACACCATTTGAAAGTGCAGAGGCATATAAGATTGTCAGGAAAATAGCAGGCACAAGTAAAGGAAGAGTTATATACAAACTGGAAAAATATTTAAATGATTTATCTGAGAAAGTATATAGAAGTAGTAAGAAAAGTGTTATAAAAATTAATGATGCATATACTATATGGGTTTATGTCTGTATATTTGATGATATTGGAAATAACAATGATTATTCTTCATATTGTGTATATGATAATAAAAGATATGCCGAAGAATACACAGAAGCAAAAGAAAAAATAAGAGAAGAGTTTAATAAAACAAAATTGCTTTCTAAAAAACACATCTATAATATGCCTGATATTTTATGTGACTTAGGTAATCTGATGTTTGGTGTAAAAGGAGACAATGCAGATTCAGAACTTATAAAACATATGAAAAAGCATGGTCTTGAAAAGGAATGTAAAAAAGATTTAGGACGTTTAATCAGAAGCCTTGGAAAATATACAAATAGCCTTAGAGAAACATATCCAAAAGAATTTAGTGGAAAACTTGATTAATAATAAAGGAGGAATATAAATCAATGGAAAGATATTGGAATGAAGAAATTGAATGTATGTCCCGTGAGGATATGAAGAAGTTACAGGACGAAAGACTTGTAAAACAGGTGAAACACGTTTACGAAAATGTACCTTATTATCGTAACCTCATGGACGAAAAAGGCGTAACTCCGGAAGATATAAAGTCCACAGAAGATTTACATAAACTGCCGTTTCTGACAAAGTCTGATTTACGTGATGCCTACCCGTATGGACTTCTTGCAAAACCCTTGTCCGAATGTGTAAGAATACAGTCAACAAGCGGAACTACAGGCAGACGTGTTGTAGCGTTCTATACGCAGAATGACATCGACTTATGGGAGGACTGTTGTGCAAGAGCCATTACGGCGGTAGGCGGTACTAATGAAGATGTATGTCAGGTATGCTACGGTTACGGACTTTTCACTGGTGGTCCTGGACTGAATGGCGGTTCGCATAAGGTAGGTTGTCTTACGTTGCCGATGTCTTCGGGAAATACCGAAAGACAGATACAATTTATGCGTGACCTTCAGTCTACAATTCTGTGCTGTACACCTTCGTATGCGGCGTATATCGGCGAAACTCTGCACGATATGGGTTATACTACCGACGATATAAAACTTAAAGCCGGTATTTTCGGTGCTGAACCGTGGACTGAAGAAATGAGACGTTCTATAGAAAAGTCGTTAGGCATAAAGGCTTACGATATTTACGGACTTACCGAAACAAGCGGTCCGGGGGTATCGTTTGAGTGTTCAGAACAGACCGGAATGCATATCAATGAAGACCATTTCATACCGGAGATAATAAACCCCGAAACAGAAGAAGTACTTCCGGATGGCGAAACAGGTGAACTTGTTTTCACAAGTATAACCAAAGAGGCATTCCCCCTGCTCCGTTATCGTACACGTGATTTATGTGTACTTACACGGAAAAAGTGTTCATGCGGACGTACTCTTATAAAGATGTCCAAACCTATGGGCAGAAGTGATGATATGCTTATTATCAGAGGTGTAAATGTATTCCCCAGTCAGATAGAAACCGTACTTATTGAACAAGGTTATACGCCTAACTATCTCATAGAAGTTGACCGTGTCAATAATACAGATACTCTTGACATAAGCGTTGAAATGAATCCGGAGCAGGTTTCCGGCGACGTCAGAGACAGTGAAAAATCGTTAGCTGTTGCGATAAAAACAATGTTAGGAATAAGTCCGAAAGTACACCTTGTTGAACCGAAGTCCATTACGAGAAGCGAGGGAAAAGCAGTCCGAGTTATTGACCGGAGAAAACTTCACGACTAAGGAGTATTTTATGGAAAATCTTAATAAACCAAGTATGGAAATAACCCTTACCGATAAAAAACCGTCAGTTTTTGAAAGTAAAGTCGGTGGTATGGGATATATTCCGCATGACAGCAATTTCCCGACGAACAGCAAAGGAAATCAGCTCCGGTTACTCGCACAGATAGACTGTTCAGAAGTTCAGCTTGAGGAGTTTCCAAAAAAGGGACTTTTACAGTTCTGGCTTGGCGGTACTGACTTGTATGGTTGTGATTTTGATAACCCTACAAATCAGGACGATTTCAGAGTTATATATTATCCGGAAGTCGATAAGACGGTTACGGAGGAAGAAATTAAAAGTAAGTTTGTACATAATGAAACAGATGATGATAATTTTTACACACCGGTACTTGCTGAATGTGGTATGAGTTTTGAACCGTCTGAAGACCGCTACATTGACTATGATGCTATCGAGGACGATTACGACGACGACGAAGATTCATATGACGACGAAAGATGGACGGAAAATTTCTATTCTAAAATCGGTGGTTATCCGACGTTCACACAGGACGAACCACGTGACGAACAACAGCAGAAAGAGTATGATTTTCTGTTGCTACAGCTTGATTCCGAATTTGAAAAAATCCTGTGGGGAGATATGGGTATAGGAAATTTCTTTATCAGTTCCGAAAAACTCAGAAATCTTGATTTCAGCGACGTTCTTTATAACTGGGATTGCGGTTAATAAGGGGAAATTTATATGTCGTGTTCAATCTATTATACAGCGGAAAGAAATACTCCGTTGACTGATACGGAAATAACTTCCGTACATAATATCATTGAAAAATACAATTCAGAATATCCGTTCAGCGAAAAATCAGAAGATTTCTGTATTTATGACGGATTATCGGAAAATGATGTCATATTTGAAGGTGCGACGAAACTTCCGGATTCAGATATTGAATTATCATTTGAAATCGCTGAATACTGGCTTGAATGCCTTACGGAGATTACAAGATTACTACATGACTGTCAGTGGGTAGTTACTTTAGACGATGTCGGCATAGTCTGGAATGATTTATACGGCTGGAGTTTTCCGGTTGATTAGAAATTTTATTATTATTCAGCTTACCCAAAATGACATTGTATAAATGTTACAAATGCACAAATAATTCTGTGTTTTATGAAAATTTTCTGAAAACACTTGACAAAGTGCGTATTGATAGTGTATAATTATAGATGCAATAAATTTAAAATTTTTTTAACAGGAGTGATAGAAAATGAGTATTATTGATAAATTCAACGACGCTCAGAGGGTAGTCGCTGAAAAGTCGAAAACTGCTGCAGAAACCAACAACCTCAAGAGAAAGATTCTTTATGAAGAAGAAAGAATCGTGGAAATTTTTGCCGACATCGGTAAAAAGTACTACAAAAACCCTAACGACGACCCCGCAAGTTTCAAGATTCTCTGCAACGATATCGACACAAGAAAAAGAAGAATCAAGAGAATGAAATATGAACTCATAAGCATAAGAGGCAGTAAAATCTGTCCTAAATGTAACTGTGAGGTTGAACAGAACAACAAATTCTGCGGACGTTGCGGTGCGTTACTGCCGGAAACTGAAGAAACTGACTTCTTTTTCATGGAACCTGAAGACACTGAACCATATTCCAAGGTTGCAACAGTTGAAGAAATTGCTAAATTTAAAAAGAAGTGAGCCTTCTGATAACTCAATGACTATTCAGGGCTGTTCCGATTGTATCAGAACAGCCCGTTTTTTTAGGGTGTTATGGAATGGTAAATTTCCGGTGAATAATCCGGCATAAATAGTATGCCGGTATGCACAGCAGAAACCAGTAAAATGAAAACAAAAGGCATATCTGTCCGGAAACATTGAACGGCAGTTCGGAGTAATCCCACACATTCCAGTGCATAATAATATTATCGAATATCCCTACAATAAATTCAGTCGCCGTTATTATCACAGACCCTATGAAACAGCTTTTTATAAGCGTTATACCCTTGCTGTTGTTGAGGGAGTACAATATCATCAGTATAAATCCGCCTGTAAGCGACATAGTCCAGTGTGTATAGCCTCTGTTGAGTATTTCAATAAGACTGTAGATAAAATATCCCATAAGAAAAGAAAAAAAATGCTGGGCAAATTTCATATAAGTACCTCGATTCGTTTTCTGGTATTATATACAGATTATGGCGGATTTATACAGATTATCAGAATATAAAATGAAAGGTGAAATTTTATGCGGAAAAGTTGCATATTGATGCACATATCAAGCCTGCCGTCCGAATACGGTATAGGCAAAATGGGAAAACACGCATTTGAATTTGTGGATTTCCTGAAAAAAAGCGGTACAAAATGCTGGCAGATACTGCCGTTATCCCCGACAAGTTACGGTGATTCCCCGTATCAGTCATTTTCGGTAAACGCCGGAAATCCCTACTTCATAGATTTTGAAATACTTGAATCAGACGGACTTCTTGAAAAACATGAGTATTCTTCTTTCGACTGGGAAACAGTACCGGATAAAGTGGATTACAGTCTGATTTATGACCATTGTTTTGACGTTCTCCGGATAGCCCATACAAGATTCAAGCCGAATAAATTTCCGGATTACAAGAAATTCTGCGAAAAAAACAAATCATGGCTCAGTGAGTACGCATTATTCATGGCATTGAAATTCAGGAACGACGGCAAGGCATGGTACGAATGGGAAGAAGATATAGCACTTCACAAGACAAAAGCCGTTTCCGAAGCGAAGAAACTTCTGAAAAAAGATATTAATTTCTTTAAATTCATACAGTTTTTATTTTACCGTCAGTGGAATGAGTTAAAAAATTATGCCAACTCAAACGGTATAGAAATAATAGGCGATATTCCGATATACTGTGCTTTGGACAGCGTGGAAGTATGGGCATCTCCGAAACTGTTTCAGCTTGATAAGAAACATATACCGGTATCGGTTGCAGGGTGTCCGCCGGATGATTTTTCCCCGACCGGTCAGCTGTGGGGAAATCCGTTATATGACTGGGATTATCATAAAAAAACCGGCTTTGTCTGGTGGATAAATCGTATAAAAAATGCGTCGGAACTCTATGACATAGTCAGAATAGACCATTTCAGAGGGTTTGAAAGCTATTATACAATTCCTTACGGTAACGAAGATGCAACGGTAGGCGAATGGAAAAAAGGTCCTGACTATGAACTTTTCCGCATGACCGAAGAAAAATTAGGCAGACTTAATATTATCGCCGAAGATTTAGGATTCATTACGCCGGAAGTCCGCCAGTTGCTTGACAGTTGCGGATACCCTGGTATGAAAGTATTGCAGTTCGGATTCGATAACGGCGAAAATGAACATCTTCCGCATAATTTTGCGGATACCAACTGCATAGCATATACAGGTACGCACGACAACGAAACACTTACAGGGTGGGTTGAAAGTATGTCGCCGGAATCCTTGAAATTTGCGAAAAAATATCTGAACGTCAAAAAGAAAAAAGATATTCCGGAAGCTGTAATCCGCTGTACATGGTCGAGTATCGCAACAATAGCGGTTGCACAGATACAGGATTTTCTTGAATCCGACAGCGACGGCAGAATGAATACACCGTCAGTACTCGGCGGAAACTGGCAGTTCCGGACGAAAGAAAGCGATTTCACGCCGAAACTCGCAAAGAAAATAAGAAAATTAAATAAATTATATAACAGATAATAATACTGGAGGAAAAACCAATGGATAAAAAAATTTTTATGGAAAAATTTACAGGCAGATTGCCGAAAGATATAAAAACTGCTACACCACAGGAAATTCATAATGCCCTCGGTGATACGGTCATGGAGCTTTATTCAGACCGTTGGAACTCAAGCCGTCAGGAACATCTTTCAAAGAGAAGAGCAGGTTATTTGTCAATGGAGTTTCTTGTCGGACGTGCTGTATATAATAATCTGCTGTGTCTCGGAATTTATGACGACGTTCAGGAAATTTTTTCAGAACTGGGTATATCCCTTGCAGACCTCGAAGTAATAGAGGATTCAGCACTCGGTAACGGTGGTCTCGGCAGACTGGCAGCTTGTTTCCTCGATAGTGCTTCAACACTTTCGTTGCCACTCGACGGCTACGGAATCCGCTATAAATACGGACTTTTCAAGCAGTCAATAGTAGATGGCTGTCAGTGTGAGGACATTGACGACTGGACTAAATACGGTGACTGCTGGTCAAAGAGATGCGAAGAAGATACGGTTTTAATAAAATACAACGGACAGACAGTAAAAGCTGTACCGTATGATATGCCCGTTTTTGGCTGTAAAACTGAAAACGTCGGAACACTTCGTCTGTGGCAGTCGGAGCCGGTAAAGGAATTTGATTTTGATACATTCAACCGTCAGAATTATCTTGAAGCCTCTAAGGAAAAAATCTATGCGGAGGATATTTCAAGGGTACTGTACCCTAACGACGATACAAACGAGGGTAAAAAATTACGTCTCAAACAGCAGTATTTCTTCAGCTGTGCATCGCTGACAGATATTCTTAAGAAACACAAGGCACGTCACGGCACACTTGAAAACCTTGCGGATTACGTGTCCATACAGTTAAACGATACACACCCTGTTATATCCATACCGGAGTTAATCAGACAGCTTGTTGACAATGAGGGTTATACATTCGACAAAGCCCTTGAAATCGCCAAAAAAGTATTTAATTATACGAATCATACTGTAATGCAGGAAGCCCTTGAAAAATGGTGGACAGGTCTTGTTGAGGAAGTACTTCCGAGAATTTACGCTATAATCATACAGATTAACGAGGCACTTATTGCGGAACTCTATAACAAAGGCGTTGAGAAGTCAAAAATCAACGATATGAAGATAATCAAGGGCGAACTGATTCACATGGCTGATATGGCTTGTTATGCGTCAGGTCATATAAACGGCGTTGCGGAAATCCATACACAGATTCTGAAAGATACGGTACTTGCCGACTGGTATAGCCTGTATCCTGAAAGATTCCGTAACGAAACAAACGGTATAACACAGCGTAGATGGTTGGCACTCTGTAATATGGAACTGTCCGGACTTATTACGGAACTTCTCGGCACTGATGAGTGGGTTGTAAATCTCGATATGCTGAAAAATCTTGAAAAATACGCCGATGATGAGGAAATTTTAAATAAATTCATTTCCATAAAGCAGACAAAGAAAAATCAGCTTGCGGACTTCATAAAGGCACACGACGGCATAGAAGTGAATCCGGAATCTGTTTTTGACATTCAGATAAAGAGACTTCACGAATACAAGAGACAGCTTCTTAATGCGTTCTCAATTTTATGGATTTATTACGGCATAAAGGACGGTACTATAAAGAACTTCACGCCGACAACGTTCATATTCGGTGCGAAGTCTGCCCCAGGTTACAGACGTGCAAAGGCTATAATAAAATATATAAACGAAATCGGCAAGATAGTATCTTCTGACCCCGATACGAAAGACCTTATTAAAGTTGTATTCGTACAGAATTATAATGTTTCGTATGCCGAAAAACTTGTTGCCGGTGCGGATATATCCGAACAGATTTCCACAGCCGGTACGGAAGCAAGCGGTACAGGTAACATGAAACTCATGCTGAATGGTGCGGTTACACTCGGCACTTACGACGGTGCTAATATAGAAATCGTACAGGAAGCCGGTGAGGAAAACAACTACATTTTCGGTGCAAAGGTTGAAGAACTCGAAAAGATAGTACCTGAATACGACAGCAGAAAAGTATTCGCTGAAAATCCTATGATTAAGAAAGTTGTATCTTCACTTATTGACGGTACTGTTTCCGACGACGGTACAGGTGATTTCCGTGAACTTTATACTTCACTTCTCGACGGTGCAAGCTGGCACGCCCCTGACCATTATTACCTGCTCGGTGACCTCGTAAGTTACGTCGAAACAAAACTTAAATCAAACAGCGATTACAGTTCCGACAGATTGGCATTTGCTAAGAAACAGTGGTTAAATATGTGCAATGCCGGAAAATTCAGCTCCGACAGAACCATTGCAGACTATGCGGAGAATATCTGGAATATAAAATAATTACAGAATAATTACAGAAACCGCAGTTTTTTCGGACTGCGGTTTTTAAAGTATCAGCGATAATAATTATTCTGTCAAATAAGCTAAAAACAAACATGA
Organism: Ruminococcus sp.; assembly: GCA_014799765.1. Taxonomy (GTDB): domain Bacteria; phylum Bacillota; class Clostridia; order Oscillospirales; family Ruminococcaceae; genus Ruminococcus. Next base: position 1,578 of record JAAVHK010000147.1, on the reverse strand, counting down.
TTTTTTATACAATATGTCAAAAATTTCAAAAACAGCTTTTATTTCAGAAAAATTTATGGTATAATATTCTTAACCATAATGATAAAAAAATCATTGCGGTAATAACGAACTCAGAGGGGTTACTATGGACTTAAAAAAAATACTTGCAATGTCAATGGCTATCAGTTTGAGTGCATTGGCGGTTAATGATTACAGAAACGTAAAAAATACATATGCGGTTGAAAATACTGCGACTGTATTGAATTTAGGCGACATAGACAACGATGGTCTCATAAATGCGATTGATGCAACTATGATACTTACTGAATATGCCTTCCGTTCCACAAATGGTACAAGTTTTCTTAACGAGGCTCAGAAAAAAGTTGCGGACGTAAACAGGGATAACATTATTGATTCTGTAGATGCTGGTCTGGTACTTTCTTATTATGCATATAAGTCTATCGGCGGTACTGATAAATTTGAAAGATGGTTAGGCATTCCGGATACAACAACTACAACAACTACACAGACTACCGAAACCACTACAACTACTACCGAAACTGTAGCTACAACTGTTTCCGGATATACCGCCTCACTTGATACTTCAGTTGTACTGACTACTACTACAACAGCTCCGCCACCTGATACAACAACCACAACAACTACAACTACAACTGTAACGGCTGATACCGAAACTACTACTACAACTTCCACTACTGCACCCGAAGGAAAAATAGCTGAAATAAAACTTACTAAATATGAAATGAATCTTAAACCAGGTGAAATGGATATATCCTATGTGACTATGCTTCCGGAAGAAGTAGCCAACAAGGACGAAATATGGACAAGTTCCGACGAAAACGTAGCCACAGTCGATAAGTGGGGTAACGTAATAGCCATAGGAGCGGGTACTTGTACCGTTACAGTAGCAAGCGTTGATAATCCGGCAGTAAAGGCTGAAATCAAAGTAACAGTAAAGTCATCAGCCACGGAAAACAAGATAAATGAAATAAAACTTTCAAAATATGAAATGAATCTCAGACCAGGTGAAAGGGATATTTCATACGTAACAATGTTACCGGCAAATGTCGCAAATCAGGACGAAATATGGACAAGTTCCGACGAAAAAATAGCAACTGTAGACAAGTGGGGTTATGTGACAGCTATTTCTGCCGGTACGTGTACGGTAACTGTAACAAGTGTGGACAATCCGGAAGTAAAGGCAGAAATCAAAGTGACTGTAAAGGAATCCACACCGGCAAACAAAATAACTGAAATAAGACTTACTAAATATGAAATGAATCTGACCAAAGGTCAGACAGATATTTCATACGTAACTATGTTGCCGGAAAGCGTCGCCAATAAAGAAGAAATATGGACAAGTTCCAATCAGAATGTTGCCACTGTAGACAAGTGGGGTAACGTAATAGCAATCGGCGAAGGTACTTGTACTGTTACAGTAGCAAGCGTTGATAATCCTTCAGTAAAGGCAGAAATTAAAGTCACTGTAAAGGATTCTGCAACCGCAAACAAAATAACTGAAATAAGACTTTCAAAATATGAAATGAATCTGACTAAAGGTCAGACAGATATTTCATA
>JAAVHK010000146.1 GCA_014799765.1 Ruminococcus sp. | reverse complement strand
TGGGAAATACCGTTCATCACAAGCGAACTGAATAATTATGACTTGTCTGCACAGTTCGGAGCGACAAAAGACGGTGAAAAATTCTGTCTTTACGAAAAATCAGACGAAAAAGCGATTATGATTGCAAGAAATGAGTTTGTCAAGAAGTGTGATGAACTTAATTCAAATATGACAGTTACTAAAAATGACGATTTTTTCGTGATTCAGGATAAACATTCCGGAAAAGAAATATCTTTTGAAAACGTTCTGTCACGAGAAGAACTATCGGAACAGATTCAGAAAAGTTTCGGATATGACAAAAATAAAGCTGATATTGCCTGTTCCAAATTCGGTGAAGAAAATCTGCAAGGTGAGGAAAAAAAGAAATTTTTCAGTAAAAATCCTCAGAATAATTTTTCAAAAGTTGATACTAACATCACACTTCAGGAGGAAAGCATTTTCACGAAAAATTTCACCTGTTGGAGAGTAACTCCAAAGTCTGACAGCGTTCCTAAAATCGTTTTTCAGGACGATAACGGCAGATTTGCGGTACTTAATCCCGAAAAAATGACAAAGGCAAAAATGACTGATATTTTGCAAAAAAGTCTGTTAATCAGCGATAAAAAAACTATTGAAGCTCTGATTGAAAAGGCTGAAAAAGTTTCTGACTACTACTCTCGACAGGACGAAAAAAATTTCAGTTTTGACTATAAATTCAGCAAATCAGACTTTGATATGACAAATACTGAAGTAGTTTCCGGAATGGTACGCACCGACGAAAGCGGAAATACATTTACTAAAAAATTGCCTTTAGACAGCATTTCAAATGACATTCAGCGTACCGGAAAAGACGAATTTACGGTACAAAGTACGGTTAATATAGTGGAATTTGATAAAGATGAAAAAGAGTACGTTTCAGCTGATACGCAGAAACTTGTACTTTCTTTTTCAGACAAGAAAAATTCCCTTAATCAGCTTACGGAAATGTACAAAAAGCAAGGTATTCCGGAAGATGTTGCAAAACAGATTTCAAAAGAAGTTTTTGCAAAAGCTGAATCGCAAAGTGCGGAAAAAGTGCTGAATATTGAGGAAATCCGTGCAGAAACGCAAGCCGGAAAAACTGATACAAAAGTGATTGTCAAATCGGGAAATAAGTCTGAAGAAGTAGACATTTCAGACCCTGAAAAAGCCGTAAATGAAATCAGTGAAAAATTTGAAGTTTCGCCTGAAACTGCTGAAGTAGTCATTGAAAAAGCACAGGAAAATATTGAAGATTTTGAAAAGAAAATTATCGTTGAAGATGATTTTCAGGAAGAAATTCTGCATAATGAAAATGATATTTCAGCTGAAATTGAAATGCCTGATTTTGCCGGAGATGTACCGGATTTAGATGTTCCGGACGCTCCCGAAACTCCGGAAATTCATATGCCAACCGGTAGAGGTAGAAGATAATGGCAAACGTTGGTGTAAAAAAAACAAGCAAGTCTACTCTTGTAATTTACGGAATAGTAATCTTGCTGATAATTGTTGCATTTTGGTTTATTGGCTCTGCTATGGATTTCGCCGTAAAACCGGACGGAAAAATTGATATAAACCTGATGGGCGACGGAATAAACAAGGTCATAAGTAATCCGAAAATTCTTTTTTCCTCACTGAAAAATAAAAGCGGATATGCTCCGAAAATGCTGTTTTTAGGCGTAAGCAGTACCGGAATTTACGTACTTTACAAATATACAGAAGATAAAAAACGTCTCCACAGGCGTGGTGTTGAACACGGTTCGGCAAAGTGGGGCGACGAAAAAGAAATGAAATTGCTTGCTGAAAAGTCGCAGAAACCACATCTGCAACCGATTGTTTCTGACGGAAAACGTGTTTTTGACGAAAAAGGAAATTTTGTCGGAGTGACGATTGATAACAACATTGTGCTTACAAAAGAAGTACAGCTTTCATTAAATTCCCGACAACATTTGCTAAATCTGAACGTTCTGATAATAGGCGGTTCGGGTTCAGGTAAAACAAGATTTTATGCAAAACCAAACATAATGCAGTTAAACACATCTTACGTCATAACTGACCCTAAAGGCGAAATTTTGCAGTCTACCGGCAAAATGTTGACAGAAGCCGGATATGAAGTGCGTGTCCTGAATCTTATCCAAATGGAACATTCCAACAATTACAATCCGTTTCATTACGTTTATGACTACAACGGCGATTTGTCGCAGGATAACATAAAAAAGATGATTAATGTGCTTTTCAAGTCGACGAAAGGTGACGGTGAAAAAGATGACTTTTGGAGTCAGAAGGGTCAGTCACTTCTTGAAGCTATAACTTTTCTGCTTTTTGAAGAAAGTGAATATAATGCCGAATTTGACGACAACGGAAAAATTATTCCTGAAACACGTGATACTTCACATCTTAATTTCTTTTCAGTTACAGAAAAAATGCGTCGTCTGCAATATCCGCCAAGTGGTGGCAAAAGTCCGGACGGATTTTTCCTTGAAAAAAACGCTGATGAGAGTGAAGAAGATTTCCGTAAACGACAGTCAGAAGCGTTTCTTTGTCCGCTTGATAAGGACTTTATAGAACTTGCAAAACGCAAAGGCGATACTCTTGCAGGACGTTTGTACAAGGAAGTCCGCAACGCTCCGGAAGAAACAGGACAGTCATTTCTTTCAAGTGCGAACGTAAAAACTTTCATGTTCAATATGGACAATATGATGAATCTGACATGTTGCGACAATATCAGACTTGAAACTATGGGTGACCGAAAAACAGCGTTATTTCTGATTATTCCTGCAACTGATTCAACGTACAATTTTATTGTTGCAATGCTTTACACTCAGATGTTTGACGTTCTTGCAAACCGTGCCAACTTCAAATATGGCGGAACACTTCCGGTTCATGTACGCTGTATAATGGACGAATTTGCGAATATCGGACAAATTCCGGACTTTGATAAAGTCATCGCTTTCGTGCGTTCTATGGGAATGAGCCTGAATGTTATCATTCAGAACCTTGCACAGTTAAAGGCAAGATACGAAAAAACATGGGAAGTTATAACCGGTAACTGCGACAGTCTGCTTTTTCTTGGCGGTCAGGAAGAAAGCACTTTGAAATATATTTCCGAAGCTCTCGGAAAAGAGACTATCGACATCAGAGGATATAACCGCACTAAAGGCAAATCGCCCAGTACGTCCGAAAACAACAGTATTCTCGGACGTGAGCTCATGCAGCCCAATGAAGTGGCAACTATGCCTATCAGCGATTGTATTGTGCGTATACGTTCACATAATCCGTTTTACTGCAAGAAATTCCCAATAGAAAAACATATAAATTATAAATTTCTTGAAGATTATGACAAAAACAATGCATTTGATGTGAAAACTGTTAATTCCGTAACATTAAAGGAATTTACAGAACAAAATATAAAAAAACAACCTGTTGAAATTACAGAAGTGAAAGAAGATATTCAGGAACAAGAAAAGAAAATTGAAATTATTTTCAGTAAAAATGAAGTTCCTGAAATTGAGTTTGCAACCTATGAAGAAGCTGAACTGTATTCGGATGAAATTACAAGTGAAACTTTTTCTGAGGAATATATTGATGAGGAATTGTCTGAATTTGGCGAAGTATCGGAACTGGATTCGTTGGATTTAGGCAAACCTGTCAGACCACGAGATGAGGTGAATGATGATGACGAACAAGAAATTTCCACCATGTCAGAGGAATCCAACATAGAAGATACCGTTTTCTATGAAGAACCTGACGAATTCAGTGAACCTGTTGAAGACGTTGCTGATGTGCTTGATAATGCCTTTACGGATATTGAGGAAACATATGCTGAAGCTTACAACGATTTTGATTTACCTGAAGACGAATATGGGTTATCTGACGACATATTTTAATTGACACAATCAAAAAAATTTTAAGAAAAGAGGATTCTTTAAAATGAAGATTTCAAAAAAGAAAACCATGTTTACAAGACTTGTAACTGCCATGATTTCAACCATTATGCTTGTGGTTGTTTTTTCTTTCAGTGCAGTTTCCGTTATGGCTATAGCTGCTGACAACGCTCCGGAAATCGTAACCGTTGCAGAACTTCCGGTTGCTGACAGTGAGGAAAACTTTGACGTTACTCCCCTTAACACTCCCGATGAAATGGCTATCAATACATATTCCGAACCTGAAGAACCACAGTTTGTTATGCTTGCCGGTGGCGGCGGTGCAGGTGGCAGCAGTGGTTCAGCCCAAGCCGACAGTGCATATTCAAATGTAATCAACTTCTTCATCACATGGTTACGTCGTATCGGTGCAATGGTTGCCCTCGTTGGTGCTATAATGTTCGGTCTTGCTATTAAATCCAATGATGCTGAACAGAAACAGGCAGGACTTCTCACAATGGTAGCCGGATTTGTAGTATTTGCTGTTTGCCTTGCCGCTGATATGTTCGACTTATTCTCTTAATTCTCTGAAAATCATACATACACATAAAAAAGTTGTCTGTTCCGGCGGTACTGTCGGAACGGGCAGCCTAAAAAGGAGGTTTTTATATGATTAATCTGCTTGCGATACTTCCGACCCCACCATCAGGCACTCCTGCGGAAATTGCACAGACTGGTTTAACGTTTTTCAGCACGTGGATTGCAAGAATAGGCGGACTTGTCGCATTTATCGGAGCAATAAAATTCGCATTATCAATCAAAAATGATGAGGCAAAAGAACAGTTGGAAGCGATTCTGATAATGGTTTCCGGATTTATGATTGTTTCAGCAATCAGAAATTTATCAATATTCAGTATTCCGTCGGCATATTCTGACGCTACCGCAAACGCTGAATTTCAGGCGATACTCAGCTTTATTTCTACTTGGTCAAGACGTGTCGGAGCGGTCGGATTGCTTATTGGTTCGGCTATGTTTGGATTTTCAATCAAAGACAATAATGCCGGTGGAAAAGTCACATCTCTGAAAACAATTTCTGCCGGAGGTATGGTAATGGCGGTTTCTGCAATACTTCCGACGTTTGCGAATATGTAAGGAGTGACGATATTGATTGATTTAAAAAGAATGGAATACATAAGAAAACGAATTTATTTTTTAGTGATTGTATTCGGAATTATTTGTATTTTTTCAAATCCGATTTTGGTACACGCCGATATTTTTGGATTTGAAGTACAGGATATTTACATGGATATAACAACCAATGTACGTGAAACAAATGATATTCTTAAAAAAGCCTTTCAGTTTGCACAGGTTTCGCCTTACGACGTGGTAAACAGTATTTCAGGAACGGCACAAGGAAATATAGCCGTTGCAATCAGGAACGCTTCAAAAACTAAAGCTCTTGTTATAACAACAATACTGCATATGGTGGACTTTTTCAGAAAATCGGTCACATTTGAGTGGTCATCAAAATGGGAAAATGTACTGATTTTTTTAATAAAAATTATCGTCATAAAACAGGTGGTTCAGAACGCTGATGTTATTGTAAGTCATATTTATGCCGGATTTCAGTCTATTAACAATGTAGCAACAGGCGAATCACCGGATTTTTTACCCTATGGAACAGCTACAGAATATTATATGGACGTAAAACAAAACTTAGTAGAACAGGTAAAAAAAGGTTGGTGGGATTTTTGGTATGATAAAGGTTCAGGGGAAAATTATAATCATTATTCCTATAAAATTTCTTCCGAAGCAGTAAAAATGTTTTATTCGACTGCTGTTTTTCCGTCCGGTACAGATTTAGGAAGTGAAAAGTTTCCTGAACCAACTACTGCAATGATGTTTATGCCGACTTTGGAAATTGTTTTCAATAAAATCTATTTTTACATTATGAAAGCAATTGCATATATAATTTTTGTTATATCAATAGGACGTGTTTTTGAACTGTCAGTTTATACAATTTTAGCACCATTACCGCTTGCAACTTTCGCATCAGAAGTTACCCACGACGCAGCGAAAAATTTCCTCAAAAACTACATTGCCACTATATTACAAATATCAGTTATAGTTGTAATGTTTATAGTGTACGTTGCAACAAACAAATATTTAACCGCCAATATGCCGGAAGTTCCTTTTGTGCAGTTGATAGTATTAATATCACTTGGATTAGGAGTTATAAAAAGCGGTGCGTGGTCTAAAAAAGTGTGCGGAATGGGATAAATTTTCTTTTTCAGTAAAGTAAATGAAAGGAGCTTTTTAAATGATTGAAGTTAAAATTCCGGCGGAAATACAGGAATACAAAAGTAAGCTGATTTTCGGACTGTCCACACGTCAGATTATTTCGATTATCGGAGCATTGGCAGTAGGCGTACCATTGGGAGTTTTAGGTTACGGACGAATTTCCGGTGATATATTGCCTTGGTTAGTAATTATATCCGTTTTTCCGTTTGCCGGTTGGGGATTTATGACTTTCAAAGATATGCGGTTTGAAGTATTCATGAAAGCCTTTTTATCGCTGAATTTTCTGCCACAAAGACGTGTTTATGAAGATGTGGATATGAATATTTTCTGTTCGCTACATGATGAGATTATGGAAGAAGATATTGTAAACCAACGAATTGCCAACGGTGACTATGAGCTTGACGACGAATAAGGAGGTAAAAGAATTTGTTTGGAAAAGAAAAAAGTACCAAAAAATCTGCAAGAGATATTGACAGAAAACGTGAATCAGAACTGAAAAAGGATACCGTCAAAAAGAAAGAAGTCAAGCAAAAGCGACAGGTAAAGCATACGACAATTCAGACCTTACCTTACGAATGTTTTGTAAGTAATTACATTATGTTGCTGAAAAGTAACGTTA
>JAAVHK010000145.1 GCA_014799765.1 Ruminococcus sp. | reverse complement strand
TAGTTTTTCAGGAAAAAAAGTAAATAGTCGGTGTCAATAGTGATGAGGACACACCCGTACCCATTCCGAACACGGAAGTTAAGCTCATTAACGTTGATGATACTTGGTTGGCGACGACCTGGGAAAGTAGAACGATGCCGGCACATAGTAAATCGGAAGTCACTGAACTTCCGATTTTTTATTTATATAATGTGCGTTAGTACAATGTTAGTACACCTTGCCCGCACGAGTGAGATACTGGTTCAATTCCGGTACGCACAACTGAAAAACAGTCTGTTTCCGATGAATAGACTGTTTTTGTATTTTAGGAGGAAATATGGATATATTTTATTTTCGGAACAATGGCGTTATTGAAAATATTTCAGTAGGTAGGGAACTGAAAATATTTATAGAAACAAATGATAAGAAACACTATAGTATTATTTTTAATAATTATAATAAAGTTTATATTCAATACAGACTTTTTGCGGAAACATGGCGGTCTGAGATAGGGGAAATTGAGTTATTCAGGGAAGCCGAATTTAAAGACTCTCAGGTTTTTGCGGACCTTTGGATACGTAATCAATGGGACGAGGAAATAATATTTTCTGCATATGTAGGAAATTATATAATAGAGGAATTATAACTATGTATAATAAAATTAGTTTAAATGAAAATTATATTTTTATTGATAATATATGTTTAAATTCAATATTTGAGGAAATACAAGTAAGTAATTATTTTTTCGAGTGGCTTGGGCTTGTGCCATCCGTTTTTGTGGAAAATTCTGCTGAAAAGCGTTATATATATGACCTTGTAAAAAGAAAAATTTCCTGTAATTTTCCAGTTCTGGTATGTGATTGTGATGTGGATTTCAGTTGTGTTATAGTCGTGGTGAAGACTGTATGGACAGAAAATTCAGTTATCTGGACAAAATTCGGCACTGTAAAAAAAGATGTAAATTACTTGGAAAATTACAATAAATCGGGAATTTTACGTGTTGAAGACTGGACAGAATCAGACTGGGACAAATATGGTTCAATAGCCTATGACCTTATTTATGATGAAAATTTTTTCAATGAATGGTGTTACAATAATTGGTATGAAGAAAATTATCGGCGTACATGGGGATATTATCATAAATACTTCAATGATGATAAAAATATTGACTGGATAGGAAAAGTAAGTTTCCGGTTTGATGTCGAGAATTATTTAAAAACTTTCGATAAAATGTATAAATTATATTGACATTTCAATAAAAAAATGTTAATATATATACATACTAATCAGGGGAGGTTTTTCCTATGAAGAAATTTTTACATAAATTAACGGCACTTGCGGTATCATTGAGTGTGCTTCCGGTCATGGAAGTTCCTGCAAAAGCTGACGACTATGCAGTACGAGACCCGTTCTATAACTTCAGGAGCGACTATAATTATTATACTTCCGAACATTTTCAGTTTATATGGGGAAATTCCGGTGATTCGTCGAAAGTCACGGACGAATTTTTAAAACAGAACTCGAAGAATTTTGAAGCCTGCTGGGAAGTTTACATGAATGACCTTTCAATGAAAGAGCCGTCCGAAGCAGTTGAAGAAAACCTCCGTGACAGCAAGAAATACAAGACAAATATCTACATTTCGGGAACAGGTCTCGAAAACATGGTTGATGACTGGGCATATATGTCATGGGATAGTGGTGGATTCGCATATATGTTCTGTTGTGTGGATTCAATGCAGTATAATCCGCCTTCATGGGTGTTTCCGCACGAGTTCGGACACGTAATGACCGCTCACCAAGGTGCATGGAACAACAATAAATATTCGTATGCATGGTGGGAAGCTATCGGCAACTGGTACAGGGAACAGTATCTTTACAGCGACTATTCCACCGACGAAACCGGTCACGGCACGGATTTTTTTGAGACATATATGAAAAATCTGTGTTTTACGTTTCCGTGCGGACGTGATTACTATGCATCATGGGCATTTTTCCAGTATCTGACCGAAAATCCGGATAATTTAGAGGGATACGGAGCGGATTTTGTCAAGAAATTGTTACAGGAAGGTCAGCCGGATGAGTTCCCGTTTGACCAGATAGAAAGACTTGCACCGGCAGACTTAAAAGAAACATTAGGTCTGTACGCCGGACACATTGCCGGACTTGATTTCATGAAAGGCGACGCATATCGGGCAAGACTTAATGAATTACTGGATTCAGGTTCATGGAACTGGCAACAGATTTATACAATGCTTGAAAAAGTTTCCGGAAAGTCAAATACATATGCCGTACCTACTGAACGTGCGCCACAGTTTGCCGGAATAAATGTAATTCCGCTGAAGTCGGAAAGCGGTGAACATTCAGTTACACTGAACGCCGGTACAAATATTGACGGTGCGGACTGGCGAGCCTGTATAGTACAGCAGTCGGCGGATGGTAGCTGTAAATATTCGCAACTTTTCAAGGCGGGCGAAACTATAAAATGGACTTCAACAGGCGGTACGGAATATCTGGCAGTAGTCGCAACGCCTGACCTCGATAAGATAACAAAATGCGGACTTCCTGGAATTTACGACGATAATTCAGAATTTTCAGAAAGTAATATGCCGTTCAGCAGTAAAGAACGCTATCCGTATTCAGTGACTTTCAGCGACGGTGTTTCAATGGTTGAAAGGACTGTCAAGAATAATCCGTGGGAGAGCTACCATACACATAGTAACGGCGGTGGGCTTGTTTCAGACAGTGCAAATGTTTCAGACAGCGTATATGTCGGAAAAAATGCGAAAGTCATGGGAAATGCGACGGTTTCAGGCAATGCACGTATAGAAGATTATGCAGTAGTACAGGACAGTGCGACGGTTCAGGACAATGCCGTAATAAGCGGATATGCGATAGTAGCAGAAAATGCCGTAATATCGGGAAATGCTCGTGTTGACGATACAGGTCTTGTAATGGGACGTGCGAATGTCAGCGGAAATGCAAAAGTCATAGAGAGTGCCTGTGTATACGGAAATTCGAAGATGTCCGATAATGCTATTGCTAAGGGAAATGCTTTCGTAATGGCAGACGGTAATATTACCGGTCAGGGCGTAGTCGACGGCGATTATTACGACGACAGCGGAAAGACTATCTCAAAAGGAACGTCATACGGCTGGACGAGTACGCAGACATACGCCGACAGCAGACCTTATACATATAAACTCATGTACGCATACGATTTTGACGTTGACAGCATATTAAGTTTCAATGACAGATACACTTCAACATATGGAATGAATTACGGTGCGGAATGGGAAGATAACAGGACATCCGCAAAGGGTGTACTTACATTTGACGGCAATAATTTTGCGGAACTGGATAAGAGTGTACTTTATACCGAAAATATAGATATTCAGACCGCTGTACTTAACAGAGGTAACGGAACTGTTTTATTTTTCGGCGACGACAATTCACATATAAAGCTGTCGGCGGACGGAAATAATTTCACAGCGGAATTTATGTTGAATGGAAAATCCGAAACACTTACGGCAGAAAATGCTGTTGACGGTGCAAAATGGGCGAAAGTCCGGTTAATTCTCGACGGTGACAAGGGTAAAATAATGGTTGACGGAAAAACAGTCGCCGAGGGTACAGTGACAATAAATCCGTGCGATATTGCAAATGCCGTCGAAAATGGTGCGTACAGGATAGGTGCTGACAATAACGGAAAAAATAATTTCAATGGTTCAGTTGATTTTGTGCGGATATTCAGCAGTGAAGCGGAAGAACCTGCTGAAACATATACCGGTATCGAAGATACACCACAACAGGAAAGCATACTTGTAGGCGATGTTCATTCAGATATGCGGATAGATTCATTTGACCTTGTAAAAATACGTCAGTTTGCGGTAAATGACGGAAATCTCAGTAAAAAAGACAAGGCTTCCGCAGACGTCAACGGCGATGGTGTTGTAAGTATCGCAGACGCCGTAACAATGCAGAATTATCTTTTAGGCAGAATAAATGAATTTCCGGCAGGAGTAGTAAAATATTATTAAGAATAAAAAGCAACTGTTTCCGGACGGTTGCTTTTTTTCATGATACATTAAAGCACGGAATATCAGGAAAAAATTTTCGGACTGTGCTATAATAAAATCAAGCTCAGGGAGGGAATAAATATGAACTGGATAAACGGTATACAGAATGCACTGAATTATATTGAAGACAATATAACGGATAGTCTTGACTATGCGGAAATCGCACGGCAGGCATATTGTTCGGAGTTTTATTTTCAGCGTATTTTCAATGCGTTATGCGGTATGACATTAGGCGAATATATCCGGAAAAGACGTCTGACACTTGCAGGAATCGAGTTATACTTGAATAAATCGAAAGTGATTGACGTTGCGTTGAAATACGGTTACGAATCGCCGGAAAGTTTTGCAAGAGCTTTTACGAAATTTCACAGTATAACACCTTCAGAGGCTCGGCGGAACGGTTCAGGTCTGAAATCATTTTCCCGACTGAGTGTGAAAATTATCATGAAAGGCGGTAGTACAATGAATTACAGAATCATTGAAAAACCAGCGTTTAAGGTTATCGGAAAAACCGAAACGCATTCCATTGACGAAAATCAGAACAGAAATACTATTCCGGATTTCTGGGACAGGTCACACAAAACCGGAATTATAGAAACTCTTCTTGAAAGGGCTTCCGACAGAACGTATATTTTCGGCATATGCTACGGAAATACACACACAAATCGGGAAGTTTTTGACTACTCAATAGCCGTTGAGTGTCCGGAAAATGCAGACGTTCCGGAGGGTTATACGGTCAGGGAAATTCCTGCTCGTACATGGCTTGTCACGGAGTGTACCGGAGCGATGCCGGAAGCCATACAGAAATTATGGCACGAACTTTGTACGGAATTTTTCCCGACATCCGACTACAAACCCACATACGAGATGGATATTGAAGCATATCCGGCAGGCGATATGACCAGTTCCGACTATAAAAGTCAGATATGGATTCCTATTGAAAAGAATTAACTGAATAAAAGAGTACAGTTTTCGGACTGTACTCTTTTTGCTTTTATTTTAATTCAGATGTATTCAGACGTGAAAAATAAATTTTCGCATATTTTTTGTATTCATCATGGAAAGTTTCGTCATTTTCCTTGACATCATTCAGATAGGTGTGGAAATCAGTTTTTTCATCGGTCTGTATGATAATTCCGGCAATATTGGAACAATGGTCTGAAATTCTTTCAAGATTTGTAAGAATATCCTGAAAAATGTAACCTAATTCAACAGTACACTCATCATTCTGTAGTCTTCTTATGTGACGGTTTTTCAGTTCGATACTGAGATTATCAACGACTTCTTCAAGCGGTTCAACCTTATGAGCTATTCTAAGGTCATTATGATTATAGGATTCAAAAGCGTGTTCGATATTTTCTGTGATAGCGTCGGTAATAATTTTTATTTCGTTCATGCACTCGTCTGAAAATGAAATTTTTTTGTCATGGATTTCCTTTGCGGATTCGACAAGATTAAGGGCATGGTCAGAAATTCGTTCAAAATTGCCGATACAGTGCATCATTTTGGAAACAGTACGGCTGTCACTACCGGTTATACTGCTTTTCGAGATTTTAAGAAGATAATTATTTATAGTATCCTCAAACCTGTCGATAATATCTTCATTTTCCATGATAGTCTGTGCATCTTCGGAATTGTATTCGAGGATAATTCCGATAGCCTTGTTAATAGTTTCTTTGGTTAGGTCAGACATTTCAATAGAAGCGGTTCTGCAAGCCTGTACGGCAACACTCGGAGTTTTAAGAAGTCTTTCGTCAAGACCTGTAAGAGTTCTTTCGGAATTTTTTTCGTTTTCGGATTCTTTGCCGTCACGTATAACGAGTTTCGACAGTGCAACGAGTTGTTTTGTGAACGGCAGAAACATAACGGTAGTAGCGAGATTGAATATAGTATGCATTATAGCGATACCCACATAACCGACTGTTTCATTGAATATACTGAGGTCAAGAGCAGATTGAAGAATCATTATAACAGGAAGTAATATGATAGTACCTATAATCTTGACAAGAATATGTGTCCATGCAACACGTTTGGCGTCCTTGTTTACGCCGAATGTAGAAAGAAGTGCAGTAACGCAAGTACCGATATTACAACCCATTATTATAGGCAGTGACATACCGTAGGTTAAAGCACCGGCTTTGGAGAACGCCATAAGAATACCGATAGAACCGGCGGAACTCTGTATTATACCGGTGAAACCTGCTCCGACGAGTACGCCTAAAACGGGATTTTCAAAGGCAGTAAGTAATTTCTTGAAGTCTTCGGACTGTGCAAGAGGGTCAACGGAATCGGACATAAGGGTCATACCTGTCATTAGTACCGAAAATCCTACAAGAATACGTCCTATATCTTTTTTCTTGTTTTTCTTGCAAGCCATAATCATTATGACACCAACCAGTGCTACAAGCGGTGAGAACGATTCCGGTTTCAGCATTTTCAGCATGAACGAAAGTACACCACCACCACCGGAAGTTTTTATATCACCGAGACATAAAATCCATGCCGTGAACGTCGTTCCGATATTTGAACCGAAACATACACCTATAGTCTGTTCGAGTGTCATGAGACCGGAGTTTACAAAACCTACAAGCATAACGGTCATGGCGGATGATGACTGTATAGCGATAGTTACACCCATACCAAGCAGAATACTTTTCAGCTTGTTTGAAGTCATTTTTTTCAAAGCTACTTCCAGTTTACCACCGGTCAGTTTTTCAAGACCTGTTGACATTACATTCATACCGTAAAGGAAAAATGCAAGTCCGCCAAGTAGCGTAAAGATGTTAAAAATTGAAAATTCTTCCATAAAATTCTCCTTAGAAATTATTTTAAGAAATCCCTTTATTTTTGTCTTTAAATTAATTATAACTTAAATCCGGAAATAGTCAATAGAATTTAAGGAAGTTTAACAAGAATTTAACATTAGTAAGGTAAACGGAATTTTCCTGCTTTCCACTTGCCGTCGGGAGAGATTACAACGGAAAAAGTATCATTTTCAGAATAGGGTGCATCAGGATTCTGGTCAGTACCTTCAAACTGATGTTCTACAGTAAAGAAAATTTCGTCGGTGGTACGTGATTGTAT
Organism: Ruminococcus sp.; assembly: GCA_014799765.1. Taxonomy (GTDB): domain Bacteria; phylum Bacillota; class Clostridia; order Oscillospirales; family Ruminococcaceae; genus Ruminococcus. Next base: position 6,903 of record JAAVHK010000145.1, on the reverse strand, counting down.
GCCGGTAATTCTCGACATTGAGTAATAAGCATTCATTTCCCTCTGACCGTTCATGGTGTAAACATTTCCGTTACTTTCAGTATAAAGCATATCCAAATCTTCATGAGGGTATCTGTCACTGAAAACATTATAGTAATCATTTTTCACATCATTAAGAGTGTGTATTTTTGGGTCAGTAATCTGATAGTAAACCCAGTTATAATCGTTTTTTATGACATTGTTTCCGTCGATAGTATACGGACAACCTACAGTGAAATTCCATTCAGTCTGACACGCCGATTCAAAAAGTGCCTGACCGGCAGAAATTAAAGTCTGGTCATCATTGGAGGTTGTTTCCTCATTAAACTGTACAGCACCGTCCTCATCATAGGCGAAAGCACCCGCTCCAAGAGGGTCAGGCTGAGTTTCTGCCGGAAGAGTTTCGGTAGTGGTTGTAACAGTTTCAATATTAGTTTCGGTATTAGTTTCCTGAATTTCCGGAGAAGTTATTGTAGTAATTTCATTAGTTTCGGCAATAGTTGTATCTTGTATATTAATTTTCTGAGTTGTGTTTGTGGAAATTTCTGATTTTGTCTGTAAGAATGTTGTGAAAGTTTCCGCAGTAGTTACAGGCGGAGCGGTTTTCCGTTGTATTCCGGAGAAGTCATTTTCATAAATAGTGGAAGTTTCATTTTTCGTACAGCTTACGAGAGTAAACATAGCAAGCATAATTATAATAAATTTTTTCATGATAACTCCTGTTCTTCGTCGTCGAGGACGAAATCAATAAGACCGTCGCTTACATTGACAGCGGAACATATAACACGTACCGTCTGACCGAGTGTATAGGAAGTATTACTGAAACGTTCAGTAAGTGAGACCGGTTCGGAATAATCATATTCGCCCTCCGGAAGCGTGCGTATGTGGACAAGTCCTTCTATAGTATCGGGTAACTGTACATAAAATCCGAACTCCGTTACACTGGAAATCCTTGCCGTAAAAGTTTCGCCTATATGGGATTTCATATATTCAGCCTTGTAACAGTCTTCACATTCACGTTCAATGGCGACTGCTCTTAATTCGGCGTCGGAAGAACGTTCAGCGGAATTGCTTGCAAAACCGGCATAACGTTTGTTTAACCATTCGTTGTTGTAACCGGCTAAAATATCGGTTATAATGCGGTGTATAGCCAAATCAGGATACCGTCTTATAGGAGATGTAAAATGTGCATAGTCGTCAAGTACAAGTCCGAAGTGTCCTACAGGTTCGGTAGAGTATTTGGCTTTCGACATGGAACGGAGTACCAGTAAATTGACCGCCTCGAATTTGTCAGTACCTCTTGCACTTTCGAGAATTTTAGTAGCGTGATACGGTTTGAACTCCGTAAAGTGCGGACATTCAAGGTTGAATTTAGGCAGAATTTCATGTAAAGCCTCAACTTTAGCTTCCGGCGGAGCTTCATGTACTCTGTAGACGAACGGTACTTTTTTATCACGTGCGAGTTTAGCGGAACATTCATTAGCGGTCAACATAAATTCCTCTATGATTCTTTCAGCCTTACCACGTTCACGAGGGATTACCGCACAACAGATACCGTCATCATTGATAATCAGTTTACTTTCAGTAGTTTCTATTTCCGGAGCGTGACGGCGTTTTTTCTTAGCTATGAGAATATCCGCCAGTTCGTTCATGAGTAAAATTTCATTTCTTACGGCGGAATATTTTTCCGTAATTTCCTGTGATTCCGAACCGGAAAGAATATCATTAATTTCCGAGTATACGCCCTTTACCCGTGACCTTATAACGCTTTTACAGAAACGATATGAAACAATATCGCCGTTGGTGTCAAGAGTTATGAAACATGAAAGTGTAAGTCTGTTTTCGTCGGGATTAAGTGAGCATATACCGTTTGAAAGTTCTTTCGGTAACATAGGTACTACTTTATCTGCATAGTAGATACTTGTACCACGTTTCATAGCCTCCTTGTCGAGATTGCTGTTGCCACGTACATAATGTGAAACGTCGGCAATGTGTACGCCTAATATATAACCGTTTTCGGTTTTTTCTACTGAAACAGCGTCGTCAAGGTCTTTGGATTCTGCACCGTCAATGGTGAAGATGTTCATATGACATAGATTTTCCCTGTTATTGAAAGAATATTCCTGAACGCCACCCTCGGAAATTTTTCTTGCTTCGTCTAATACTTCCTCGGGAAACTCAAACGGAGCGTTATGCATAATAAGAATCGACTTCGCACAGGAAGAGGCATATTCAGAACTGCCGAAAACAGACGTTATTTTAACTTTGTGTTCAGCGTGTCGGCGACCTCTGTAGACTATTTCCGCAAGAACTTTTTCGCCGTCATGAAATTTGACACTGTTTTCCCTTACGATAATCATATGATTTTTTGTAGCGGTATCGGGTACAAGATAGGGTTTTCCGTCGACGTACTCTATTTTACCGGTCAGTGCGGAATTACTGAACTGAATAATGTCAATAATTTCGCCTTCGGGTTCTCCGGAACGTGACGGAATATCCGAAACAAGTACACGGTCATTCGGCATAGCACCTAACATACATTTACCAGGGATAAAATATTCTGTACCGTCGTCAGTTTTTGCGAAACCGAAAGTCCTGCTCAGTCTGGTGACTACTGCCGGATATATATTCAGCCGTGAACATAATCCGGTTTTCATACCTTTTCTGACTGTTATAACACCCTCTGTGCGTAACTGGTCAAAAGCGTTAATAAAATTGTCACGTCCCTGTTTTTTGGTACGGCATTTATTTTCAAGTTCGCTTATCGGCATAGTTTTTTTGTTGTAGGTTTGCAGAAAAGTAATTATTTTTTTCTTATAGGTTTCAATATCTGTTTTGTTTGACGAATTATTTTTCTTTTTCATATAATCTCCTTAAAAAAATACTGCCCCATGACTTATTTTGTCACAGGGCGTTGTAGATTATTACTTGTCGGTGAATATCGGAATAACATTCACGGCAAGAACAGCAACGAAAAGTATAATAGCCAAAGTCCTTGTAACTTTGTTAAGAATAGCTTCTTTAGACCTGCCCTGATTCTTGTCATAGAAAGATTCAGCACTTGAACCTGTCAGGGCTGCTGTCATACTGTCCTGTGTTTTCTGTTCCTGTGAAAGACATATAACGATAGTAACAAGGCATACAAGGAGTATAACAATACCTCCTGCGATTTCCAATCCGCTCATTTTTTTCAAACCTCCTGAAATATTATATATATTGTTCATTATAACATATGCAGAAATATTTTTCAAGTGTTTTGTAAAAAAAATCCTGAAATTATATATAATTAAAAGTTTTAAGTATAAAAAGCCATGTAGTAAGAGTAAAGGCACTGCAAAGAGTGGTAAGCATTACTGCAAAAGCGGTTATAGTACCATTATGACCGAAATTTTTTGACATTACAAAACAGCTTCCTGTAGTAGCACTGCCGAGCATAACAAGTATGGCTATTAATTTTTCGTCCCTGAAACCGAGGTGTACGGCAATGGGAAGAAATATCACACAGAAAAGAATCAGTTTTATGAACGATATGCCGAGAGTTATTGGTAATTTTCCCTTAGCGTCTTCAATTCTGAAAGATGCTCCCAGTGCTATAAGTGAAAGAGGTGTAGCCATATTTGCGAGATACGAAACAGATTTTGACAGAATAATCGGTTGCGGAATTTTCAGTAATGACCATATTATGCCGACAGCTATTCCGAGAATAATGGGATTCGTTACAATGCCTTTAAGGGTATTCATGAAAAGTTGTTTTCCGGATTTTGAGTTGTTTTTGTCCGGAGACGTAAGCGAAAGAGTTATTACGGCTATAATGTTATATATCGGTACAGTGCCGACTATCATAAGCCCAGCCATAGTAGCTTCGCCGTAAATGTTCTTGACAAACGCTATTCCGAGAATTGCCGCACTGCTTCTGTAAGCTGACTGTATTATTTCACCACGTTCATATTTATCTTTATGTAGCAGTGAATATCCCACAGCGATACAGACGCTTATAAGGGTAGCGGTTATACAGAAAGTTACAAATTTACCGTCCCATACCGCACGGAAATCAGCGGTTGACAAATCCGAAAACAGCAGAGCAGGTAACGGAGCGTTAAAGACAAATTTATTGATTTTTGCGGTGGTATGGTCATCAAGAAGATTTACTTTCCTTACGAACCACCCGAAAATCATCATCATGAACACCGGTACAGTCGCATTCAGACTGAACATTAAATTTTCAGTAAACAAATTAAGTCATCACCTTAGAAAATATCTTTTTTAGCTTTTATATGTCGCCTTATCAACACAAAAATCATCAGCAGTATACAGAATATAAGGAATATAGGTACAAGCCATTTATTAGTAGTTTCGTCTTCAGCGGATTTCATTTCCGTCCACAGATTCTGCATTTTAAGACTTGCTTCTTCGGACAGGTTTACGAAAACTTCTGTTTTATCCGCAATAAACTGACTGTCCGGATATGATATATGACTTTCACGTACATCTTCGTCAAGCATATCGAAAGCCACCTGATGAGGTGTAGAGTAACATATATAATCAATATTCGCAAAAGCTATATCGGGTTCGCACATGAAATTTATGTACATTTCAGCGGCTTCTTTTTGTCGGGCAGAAGTCGGAATACACATAGCATCTATGAAAAGATTCGTACTGCTTTTAGGTACTACAAAATTAAGGTCTTCATTTTCGGCGAGTATGGTGAGAGCATCTCCGGCATAGTACGGAGCTATTAAAGCGTCACCTGCCCCCATTTTGTCGAAAACTTCGTCCATAACATAACCCTGTACTATTTTTTTCTGTTGGGTGAGTTTTCGGGAAGCATTTTCGAGTTCTTCGGGATTTTCCGTATTAAGTGAATAACCTAACATTATTTCAGCTATGGCGAAAGCGTCACGGGGATTATCAAACATAAGTATCTGGTCAGCGTAATCCTCATTCCAGAGTAAATCCCAGTCGATTTCCTCTTCCGGAATGTCAATCATGGTAGTATCGTAAATAATTCCGACTGTCCCCCACGTATACGGCACACTGTAAGCGTTGGTAGGGTCATACGCCTGATTCCTGAAATTTTCCATAATATACCGGAAATTAGGGATATTATCCATATCAAGAGGCTGTACAAGTTTTTCGTTAATCATTTTACTTATCATGTAATCAGACGGGATAATTACATCATATGAAGCCCCACCACCTTTAAGTTTTGCGTATAATTCTTCGTTGGTAGCGTAATTGGTATAGTTTACTTTTATTCCGGTAAGTTTTTCAAATTCGGAATTTACATCAAGCGTGCCTTCGTCCGCACCGGTGGAGATGTATTCGCCCCAGTTATAGACGTTTATGGAAATCCCTTTATCCTTGAATTTCGTATAGTATTCAGGGTCTGAGACGGTCAGTGTCTGTACGGAAATTTCTTCGTCTTCCTCGGTATTTTCGACAGTTCCGGAACTACATGACATCATGGAAAAAGCTATCATTAATACGGCAATAATCAGAGATAATTTTTTCATATGCCCTCCCTGTACGTACCGTTTTTCTTTGCGGATTTTGTTTCAATGATGTTCTTGACTATCAGGATTATTACAACCGCAATGAATATAAGCGTTGAAAGTGCGTTTATTTCCGGTGATACTTTACGCCGTGTCATTGAGTAGATAGTTATAGGGAGTGTCTGCGAAGTAGAACCGCTTGTAAAGTAGCTTACTACAAAATCGTCAAGGGAGTACGTGAAAGACATCAGGAAACCACTTATAACACCAGGCATGATTTCCGGCAGTACTACTTTCCGGAAAGCACTTACCGGACTGCAACCTAAATCCTGTGCTGCCTCGAAGATATGCGGATTCATCTGATTGAACTTCGGCATTACGTTCAGAATAACATAAGGTACGTCGAAAGTTATATGTGCGATAACCAGCGTGACAAATCCAAACTCAAGATTCATTCTTGCCGAAAAGAATACGAATAAAAGCATAAGCGATACACCGGTAACTATTTCCGGATTGATAATAGGCATATTGGTGATATTCATTACTATTGCTTTAGGAACTTTTTTCATGTGGTGAATACCTATAGAGGCAAGAGTGCCGAGGACTGTAGAAACTATACTCGCCACGACTGCTATAATAATTGTATTCACCAGTGAGGATATAATAATTCTGTTATGAAAAAGTCTTCTGTACCAGTCAAGAGTAAATCCGCTGAAAACGCTTCTGCTTTTTGTTTCGTTGAAAGAAAACACTATAAGTACGAATATCGGGACATACAGAAACAGTAGTACAAGTATAAGATATATTTTACCTAATTTTTTCAATATAAGACCTCCTTTACATAAGTACCTGTTCGTCGGGGTCAAACTGGTTCATTACTGTCATGATAACAAGTATGATAACCATAAGTACAAGTGAAATAGATGCTCCTAAATGTGGATTGTAGGCATTTCCGAGGAACTGCATTTCTATCAGGTCGCCTATAAGCAGATTAGAGCCACCGCCGAGCATTCGGGAAATAATGAACGTGGAAATAGCCGGTACAAATACCATAGTAATACCGGAAGTAATCCCAGGGGCACTTAATGGTATTACTACACGGATAAGCGTTGATATCGAGTTACAACCTAAATCAGCAGATGCTTCAAACAGTGACTTGTCTATTTTTTCCATTACAGAGTATAACGGCAGTATCATGAACGGCAGATAGTTATATACCATACCCAGTACTACCGCACCGGAAGTATTTATTAATTTCACGGAATCGAGACCAATTAAATTAAGTAAATGATTTATTATACCGTTGTTTCCTAAAATGGTCATCCAGGCATAAGTACGTAACAGAAAGTTCATCCACATAGGTAGCATCACTATCATAAGCATTGTACCTTGT
>JAAVHK010000144.1 GCA_014799765.1 Ruminococcus sp. | reverse complement strand
TCAATCCGGCTGTATGTCAGGGTTGCGGAGCTTGTACGGTAGCTTGTCCGTCTGGTGCAATGGATTTGAACGGCTTCTCTAACAGTCAGATTATGGCGGAGGTAGACGCAATATGCAAGTAAATGATAATAAAGAATTTCAGCCCCTGATTGTCGCATTCTGCTGTAACTGGTGTTCATATGCAGGTGCTGACCTTTCAGGTACAAACAGACTGAATTATCCTACAAACGTAAAGATTATAAGAGTACCCTGCTCCTGTCGAGTAAATCCGATATTTATTCTCAGGGCTTTCCAGAGAGGTGCAGACGGTGTTATACTTTGTGGCTGTCATCCTGGTGACTGTCACTATACATCAGGCAACTACTTCACAAGAAGAAGAATGACACTTCTTTTCAGTATGCTTGATTTCCTCGGCATTGAACGTGACCGTACAAGAGTAGAATGGGTTTCCGCTGCAGAGGGTGCAAAATTCGCCCAGACCATGAACGAGTTCACAGAAGCCGTGAAAAAACTTGGTCCTAACAGGAGATTGGAGGATTTAAGATGCAGGAAGCAATGATTAGCAAGGCAAAACAGCTTCTCGCTGACGGTACAGTAAAACGTGTTATCGGCTGGAAAAAGGGCGAATTTGCTTACGACATCACACCGGCAGTTTTCGAGAGTGCAGAAGAAATTGACAGGGATTTTGTCTATGACGATTTCACAAGTGCCAATGTTTCAAAATATCTTGTAAAGGAAAGCAGAAAAGAAGGTAAAATACTTGCATTCCTCAAGCCGTGCGATACATACAGCCTTAATCAGCTTACCAAGGAACACCGTGTAAATCGTGAAAATATCTATGTTGTAGGTATTCCAAGCGACGGCAAACTTGATGTTGAAAAAATAAAGTCCAAGGGTATAACCGGTATAACAGGTGTCGAAAGAGACGGCGAAACACTCAAAGTAAGTACAATATACGGCGAGGAAACAATGGCAGTTGCCGACGTTATCAGTAATAAGTGTCTGAGCTGTAAGAGTAAGAAACACGTTACATACGACGAACTCATAGGCGAAGACGGCGAAGTTACAGATGTAAACCGTTTCGATATGGTAGAAAAACTTGAGAATATGACTTCCGAAGAACGTTATAACTTCTGGAGAGGTGAACACTCCAAGTGTATAAGATGTAACGCGTGCAGAAATGTCTGTCCGGCTTGTACCTGTGAAAACTGTGTGTTCAATAATCCGGATTCCGGTATTGAAAATAAAGCTCCGGCAGACAGCTTTGAAGAAAATATGTTCCATATTATCCGTGCTTTCCACGTTGCCGGAAGATGTACAGACTGTGGCGAATGCTCACGGGTTTGTCCGCAGAATATACCTCTCCACCTCCTCAACAGAAAGTTTATTAAGGATATAAATTCACTTTACGGCGAATATCAGGCAGGGGCAGACACTACCACAAAAGCACCTCTCAATGACTATACAACCGAAGACTGTGAAGCAAGTATCGTACATGAAAGGGGTGTAGAATAATGCTGAAAATTTCCGTTGAAAAACTTGACGAACTGTTTAAAGCAGTCACTGAAAAACAGACGCTTTATATACCGGCAGACCGTGAAGACGGTGCTTCCGAGTACAAGAAGTATGAAGACGGCATGAAATTAAGTGGTAATCTCAATACACTCCGCAGTGCCAAAGATTTCTTCTTCCCACAGACTGAAAATCTCGCAGACTTTAAAATGAAAGGCAAGAGCATTGAAGTAATAGATGTTCGTGAAGAATCTGAAGATTTCGTAGTTTTCGGAGTACGTGCCTGTGATGCAAGAAGTTTCACAATTCTTGACAAGGTTTTCCTCAGCGAACCGGTGGACAGTTACTATAAAAACCGTCGTGACCATGGTACTATTATAACTATGGCTTGTACAAAACCGGCTGAAACCTGTTTCTGTCAGACTTTCGGCATTGACCCTACTGAACCGGAAGGCGATGTTGCTTGCTGGTCAGATGGTGAAAATATTTTCTTTAAAGCCAATAATGAAAAGGGTCAGGCTTTTGTTGATTCAGTTTCCGGACTTCTCGAAGACGGCGATACAACTAAACTCGACGAAACAAAGGCTAAGACTAAGGAAATTATGAGTAAATTACCGCTTGCAAATCTTTCAACAGATGCTTTCGGCGGTGAAACACTCATGGAACATTTCAAGTCTGAAAAGTGGGCTGAACTTTCTGAAAGCTGTCTGGGTTGTGGTACTTGTACTTTCGTATGCCCTACCTGTCAGTGCTATGATATTAAGGACTTCAACACCGGCGACGGCATAAAGCGTTTCAGGTGCTGGGATTCCTGTATGTATTCCGATTTCACAAAAATGGCACACGGAAATATCCGTAACTCACAGTTAGAGAGATTCAGACAGAGATTCATGCATAAACTTGTATATTTCCCCTCTAACAATAACGGCGAGTTCGGTTGCGTAGGTTGCGGACGTTGTCTGTCGAAGTGTCCTATTTCAATGAATATCGTCAAGGTAATGAAAGCATTGGAGGTAAAGTAATGAACGCTATTGATACATTAATACCACATATCGGCGTTGTTACCGATATAAGACAGGATACTCCCGATGTCAAGACATTCAGGGTAAATGCCCTTGACGGTGGCAAAGTTTTTGAACATATGCCTGGTCAGTGTGCAATGCTTTCCATACCTGGTGTAGGTGAGGGTATGTTTTCAATAACATCTTCGCCGACCAACAAGGATTTTATGGAGTTCAGCATAAAAAAGTGTGGCTGTCTGACATCATGGCTTCACGCTATGGAAGTTGGTCAGCAGATTACGATAAGAGGACCATACGGCAATAATTTCCCTGTTGAAACGGAACTCAAAGGCAAGGATTTACTTTTTATTGCCGGTGGTATCGGTCTCGCACCGTTACGTTCCGTAATAAACTACGTCCGTGATAACCGTGAAAATTACGGCGAAGTACAGATAGTTTACGGTTCACGTTCAAAAGATGACCTCGTTGACTATCAGGAAATAATCAACGAATGGCAGGCCGACCCGAATATTCAGGTAAATCTTACTATCGACAGAGAGCAGGAGGGCTGGGACGGTCATGTAGGTTTTGTACCTAACTATGTCAAGGAACTTAACCCTTCACTGAATAAGACCGTTCTTATCTGCGGACCTCCGATTATGATTAAATTCACGCTTGCAGGTCTTAAGGAACTTGGTTTCACTGAAACGCAGGTATATACAACTATGGAACTTCGCATGAAATGTGCTGTCGGCAAGTGCGGCCGCTGTAATATAGGTGACAAGTACGTTTGTAAAGACGGACCTGTTTTCCGTTTTGACCAGCTTGACGAACTGCCTGACGAATATTAATAAGGAGTATTGAACACATGGAAAATATGTTAAATGTTTACCTGTTCGGCAAAAAGTATCAGGTGCCGGCAGGACTTACCATAATGACGGCTATGGAATATGCCGGTTATGAACTCGTAAGAGGCTGTGGTTGCCGTAACGGTTTCTGCGGTGCTTGTGCCACTATCTACAGGATATATGGTCAGCAGGAACTTCATGCCTGTCTCGCCTGTCAGACGGAAGTACAGGAGGGTATGTATGTTGCTACACTGCCGTTCTTCCCGCTTGTAAAGCAGATTTACAATATCGAGGAAATCAAGCCGGACGCTCAGATTATGATGCAGTTATATCCTGAAATATATAGCTGTATCGGCTGTAACGCCTGTACAAAGGCTTGTACACAGGAACTCAACACAATGCAGTACATAGCCTACGCACAGAGAGGCGAATATGACAAGTGTGCTGAAGAATCTTTCGACTGCGTAATGTGTGGCGTATGTTCTTCACGCTGTCCTGCCGGAATCTCACACCCACAGGTTGCAATGCTTGCAAGAAGACTTAACGGAAAGTATATCGCTCCCGAATGTGAACATCTTGCAGACCGTGTAAACGAAATAAATGAAGGTAAATTTGATGAACAAATCGCTGAACTTATGGCAAAATCTGTTGATAACGTTCAGGAAATCAAAAACCTTTATAACAATCGTGAGATTGAAAAGTAAGGAGGAGCGACCAAAATGTATAAAATTGATAAGCTGAACGAACTTGCAAAGGTAGTCGCTGAAAAAAGAGAATACAATGCAAAACTCGAACCAAGACGTATGACAGCTGAAGAAAAAGACGTACTGCTGAAAACATTCCACCCTGACTACAGGGAAGACCAGTTCAGCGTACTTGAAGTAGGTGCAAACAAAGGCGGAAAAGTTCCGACACAGCTTGCAGAACTTCTTCAGGGTCAGAGCAGAATTAATCCGGCAGATGTGGATTTATCCAATCCGGATTACGATACAGACGTACTTATAATCGGTGGTGGCGGAGCAGGTACATCCTGTGCAATCGAAGCCGATAACGCCGGTGTAAAGGCAATGATAGTAACAAAACTTCGTATCGGCGATGCAAATACAATGATGGCTGAAGGTGGTATACAGGCTGCCGACAAGCCAAACGATTCACCGGCAATACACTATGTTGACGCTTTCGGTGGCGGACATTTCGCCGCTAAACCGGAACTCGTCAAGAAACTTGTTACAGAAGCTCCGGACGCTATCCAGTGGCTGAATAAACTTGGCGTTGAGTTCGACAAGGAAGCAGACGGCACTATGATTACAACCCATGGCGGTGGTACTTCCAGAAAGAGAATGCACGCTGCTAAGGACTATTCCGGTGCAGAAATAATGCGTACTCTCCGTGACGAAGTTCTTAACAGAGGTATTCCGGTTATTGATTTCACATCTGCTATAGAAATAATCCTTGACGAAAACGGCAAGGCATCCGGTGCGGTTCTCATGAACATGGAAACTAAAGAACTTATGGTAGCAAGGGCAAAAACTGTTGTTATCGCTACAGGCGGAGCAGGAAGAATGCATTATCAGGGCTTCCCGACTTCAAATCACTACGGTGCAACAGCTGACGGTCTTATACTCAGCTACAGAGTAGGTGCTAAACTCCGTGATGTTGATACACTCCAGTATCACCCGACGGGCACAGGCTATCCGGAACAGATTTTCGGTGCATTGGTTACTGAAAAAGTACGTTCACTTGGTGCGAAACTCGTCAACATTGACGGCGAAGTTTTCATGAATCCGCTTGAAACCCGTGACGTAACAGCATCATCAATTATCCGTGAATGTACCGCACGTGACAAAGGTATTGAAACAAATCTCGGTAAGGCTGTATGGCTTGATACTCCTATGATAGACTTGATTCACGGCGAGGGTACTATTGAAAAGAGAATACCGGCAATGCTGAGAATGTTCGGCAAATACGGAATTGATATCCGTAAAGAACCTATTCTTGTATTCCCAACACTTCACTATCAGAACGGCGGTATCGACATTACCGACGAAAACGAAACAACTATTGAAAATCTCTTCGCAGCCGGTGAGGTTGCCGGAGGTATTCACGGTAGGAACAGACTTATGGGTAACTCGCTTCTCGACGTTATCGTATTCGGTAGAAATGCCGGTATATATTCCGCCAAGAAAGCTAAAGAAACAGCTACTCCTGAAAATCTCACACTTGAACATATCAACAAGTTCAATGCTGAACTCGAAACAGCTGGCGTAAATACCGGTAAAGTTTCACCTATGCTTCTCCCGCACTATGCAAGAAAGTCTAAATAATTAAATATATCCACTATAACCGACGGACATTTTCAAGTGTTCGTCGGTTTGTGTGGTTATATAGATATTGTGATATTGCATAAAATTTATGTAATATTGCGGAAAATTTAATAGAAAGAGGTTGTAGATTATGGATTTAATCACAGCAGGGGATTTTTCAATCTCCATCAAGACTATAACTTTCCTCATGTTTACGGTCTTTCTTATCACGACCGTAGGCTACCTGCTCGGCAGAATAACAATCAAGGGCATATCCCTCGGTACTGCCGGAGTATTCATTGTATCACTTCTTTACGGCTGTTTCTTCTATGACGGTCTCGGCGATAATCTTATGGTTGGTGATGCGACTTATGTCAGCAGTGCGTTGAAAGTCATAGAAAATCTCGGACTTATATTATTCGTAACGTCCGTCGGTTTCATTGCCGGACCTAATTTCTTCGGAAACTTCAAGAAAAATTTCAAGTCTTATGTAGTACTTGCACTTGTTGTAATCGTTGCCGGAGGTCTCGCCTGTGGTGGTTGTATACTCGCTGACAAGGCTATTTCCGGAGACCCTACAGAAAATATCGCTTCAATGTTGGTAGGACTTCTTTCAGGTTCGCTTACAAGTACGCCTGCATTTTCCGCCGCAAAGGCAACAGTTGAATCACGCCCGAACGGTGCGGAACTCGAAAGCCTCGTAACAGTAGGACACGGTATAGCTTATCTTTTCGGCGTAATAGGTGTTGTACTGTTCGTACAGCTTGTACCGAAGTTCATGAAAGCAGATATGTCTGAAGAACGTAAACTTCTTATCACAGCGGATACCGGTGAGAAGAAGAAATCAAATACAAAGGTTATCGAAATGGACGAATTTGGTTTTATGCCGTTTGCACTGGCTTCAATCGCCGGAATATTTGTCGGTGCTATAAAGTTCGGTAACTTCTCACTCACTACAACAGGCGGATGTCTGCTTGTATCGCTTATTTTCGGACACTTCGGACACTTCGGGGCAATGTCAGTTACACCTAAGGAAAGTACTTTAAAAGTTTTCCGTGAGCTCGGACTTATGCTTTTCCTTATCGGAGCAGGTGTAGCCGGTGGTGCAAGTTTCGTAAAGTACTTCAAGGCAGTATACTTCCTGTACGGTGTAATCATGACGATAGTTCCTATGATTATCGGCTTTATCTTTGCGAAGTATGTTCTTAAACTCAGCCTGCTGAATAACCTCGGTTCAATCACAGGCGGTATGACTTCCACACCTGCACTCGGTACGCTTATAAGCACCGCCGGTACAGAAGATGTTGCATCAGCATACGCTGCTACATATCCGGTAGCACTCATTGCAGTAGTAATAGTCTCGCAGGTAATACTGATGATATTCAAGTAAAAAATAAAAAGACCGTTCCTGTATGGGAGCGGTTTTTTGTTGACTTTTCGGGAAATATATGTTATAATTTACTAAATATAAAAGGGGATAGCATATGTTAAATATTATTGTTTTTGCTGTTGAAGATACGGCATTGTGGCTTGGAATGTATTTTCTTTTTAAAAAATCTCACATTCGCCACGCAGAAAAAGAAAATTTTCCTCCTGAACTGCACACGCTGAAAATGTGTTTTATTGTAAGCTGGATTGTTATACATATATTTTTAGTATGGATTGGTTATGAGCTTATAAAAGAATGAATTAAAATGATACTTGAAATTGAATACTATAAAAAAGATACTCTGTTATCCGGTAAGACTGTAAGTTTTTCCGTACTAAAAAAACAGCTTGAAACAACAGAAAATATTCATGATACTGAAACGGATAATTTTATTGATATGCTTTGCAGAAATTATCATTGGAATGTTATTGAAAACAGTACACTTTCGGATTACGTTTACGATAGGGATATTAAAAAACTTTATAAAAGTAGGTGACAAAATGAAAAAATATAAGATTATTATTATAATTGAAACTATAATCATAGTATTATTCAGCTATATTTTTATCGCTAAACATAATATGAAACCAAATTCTGACTGGTTTGTAGAAAAGTCCCCTGACGGAAAGCACAAAATCTATGCCTATGTTCCTGAAAATCATAAGCATTCAGAGATGACGACGGCTTATTTCATGATATTTGACGAAAATTATGATTTTGACACCAGAAATTTTATTGTTCGCAATAATTATGAAACACTTGACGAAAATAATTATGAAGTTGAATGGTATGATGATTATGTAAAATTAACAATAATTAATTATGGTGGTTTCAGATGTATCTATAGAATTTATTGGGAAGATTTAAATTTCAGTTCTCATTCATATGACGAATAGTGTTTAATCACACGCAAAACGCAAAATGGAGGTAGGAACTTGTATGGCATTTATAGGAATTTTATTGGTTTCGATAATTTTTTTCATTTTAGATACATTGACAATTATATCTGCCGGAGTTTTTTTAGTAGCCGGATTTCTGTTTTTAAGAAAAGCACATAAAATCATAGCGATAATTTTATTTATACTTTCCGGACTTAATCTTCTTGTGTTTACAGTATGGAAAATATATACTTCAAATGAGAAGAAAATTGTAAGAACGCCTGTAGGTAATATAAAAGTGGAATGTTCCGTATGTACAGAATTTAAAAAATATATTGATAAAAACAATTATAAAAAAATGGATAAATTCCTTGAAAAATATCCCTATATGATATACTATCCGGTTCATAACAACTATGGATTGCTTGATTATAGTCTGTTTAGTCTTAATACGGAGATGATGCAGTGTGCTGTAAAACATGGTGCAGTTTTTGATGACCCGTTTATATATAGTAGTTGTAGCTGGAATAATTCTTTAGATGATTTCTGGTACTTTGCGGAAAAACAAGGCTATATAACTTCCGGCGTGACCACTGACAAAGTAATCAATACAGTACGTTTTGCAATTGAACACGGTGCAGAAGTTACAGGCGAAAACTTCAATTTCTATGAACAGACTGAAAAATGGGTACGGAAAGACGGCGTTGTGAGTGAAAAGGATAAGGAATTATTAGAAAAAAAAAAAAAATACAGGAGTTAAAATTATGCAGATT
>JAAVHK010000143.1 GCA_014799765.1 Ruminococcus sp. | reverse complement strand
TATTGATACCGGCTGGAAATCATCTATATAGCTTTTACAACAAAATTCACGTCCGCATATGCCCAGACCACCTAAAATTTTAGCCTCATCACGTACACCAATCTGTCTTAACTCTATACGTGTACGGAAAATTCCCGCCAAATCCTTGACAAGTTCACGGAAATCAACACGGTTTTCAGCGGTAAAGTAGAAAAGCAGTTTGCTGTTATCGAAAGTACATTCAACATCAACGAGATTCATTTTAAGATTACGTAATTTTATTTTTTCCTCGCATATCCTGAAAGCATCTTTTTCTTTCTGCTGTTTTCTGTATAGTATTTTCAAATCATATTCGTTGGCGTGCCTGAGGACAGGTTTAAGCGGTGACGTAAAAAAATTATCGTCAATCATTCTGTTTGCTATAGCTATTTCACCGCATTCAGTACCACTGGCGGTTTCTACTATGACCATATCGCCTATATTGGTATTTATTCCCTCCGGTGAAAAATAATATATTTTACCCGCCTTTTTAAATCGGATTCCTACAATTTCTTTCATAAAAAATTCCTCCGGTATTTTATATTAATGTTTCGGTAATTTCCGCACATAATGCCGACAGTGCAAGGTTTATATTGACATTGCATTCTATCGTATGCCATGCACGTTCTATAGAGTTATGGATTTTTTCTGCCTGTCGGGATGTCAGAATATACGATAATCTGACAGCACCCTCACGATAACAGCCTATATTATCGGCTTCGGGATTCTGAATAAGTACGGCAGAATCTCTTATTATATTATCAAGCATAGAGAGTACCGTTTTAACAACAGGTCTTTCCTTGCCGAGTGCGAATAACATAGTATCAAGTGAATATTCGTCTTTTCTAATTATACTATCAATGAGCATTTTTGTCAAATCAATATGCTGACGTAAATCTTCATTCCGGATATATTCTGTACACATTCCGATATTACCGTGAAAACATTCTATGGATTTTCTTATTTCCTGTTTACCGAAACCGCTTTCAGTAAGGGAAATTTCCGCCTGTTCTTCGGTACAGGGTGATACTCCGAAACATACACATCTTGAAATGATAGTCGGCAGGAAATCGGATTTTGTTTCCGATGTGAATATAAAATATACATAGTCGGGTGGTTCTTCGATTATTTTCAGTAAGGTATTCTGTGTGCGGACGTCCATGTTGTGACAGTCACGGAATATATATACTTTACAGTCCGTATCGTTGTTAGGCTTTATGAATGCATCTGTACATATTCTGCGTGCGGTGTCTACTGAATAGCCCCCTGATTTTCCAGAAGTCCCGACGTATTTCACATCAGGGTGCGTATCGGCGTGGATATTCCTGCAGATACTGCATACGCCACATGGCATATTTTCAACAGGATTCCGACACATTAAAAGACCTGTATATAATTCCGCCATTAGTTTTTTACCCGTACCCTTTTCACCGTAAAAAAGTACCGTATGGGCAAAACGTCCGGATTTTTTCATATTGCATAGATTTGAAATCAATAAATTATTTCCGTAAATTTTTTTCATAAATAAACCTCGTTTATTCTGTGATAATATTATTTTACCACAATTACTTCTGAAATGCCATACTTCCGGAAAATATTTACAGAATTTTTGTCAATGCGTTCACCGCTTGCAACAACAGGTATGGCAGGCGGACACGGTACTTTCACTGATGCACATATTCTGCCGACGGATTCTTCAACGGATATAGTTTCGCATTCTGAGAATACCGCATCATGTACGGACATTACACGTTCCGGAAGTTCCGGTCTGAAGTCAATAGTATACGGCGGTATTCTGTTACAGATTTCAAGGGCTTCCGAAAGAGCATTATATAATATATCGTAATCACAACCGGTACATACCGGCGACATAAGAAGTACAATTACAGAACTGTCCGAATACTCACATTCCACACCGTACCGCCGGAGCAGGTCTGCAAGTTCGTTACCGTTGTAACCGCTTTCGCTTGCCTTTATCGTAATATGAAACGGTTCACTCTCCGAAAAAACAAGTCTGTCAGAAAAATCCCACCGGAAACTGTCAAGATACGTCATATTTGATTCTATATCCGATTTTATTGAATCTTCTATATATTTATTGCATAAGTCAAGGGACATCATAATTAAATATGACGGACTTGTTGACCCGAACATACTCATTGCCTGTTTAAGAAGCGGTACATATTCCGGTACGGACGTATGAAGCATTGCCGAACCTGTAAGAGCAGGTAACATCTTATGGGCGGAATCGCAACACAAATCCGCCCCAAGACTAATCGGGTGTATATCGTCTTTCATGAATTTCAAGTGTGCTCCGTGTGCGTTATCGACTATCAGACGGGCGTTATATTTATGACATATTTCAGCCAGTACCGATATATCAGCAGTTTTTCCGGTATAGTCCGGTGACGTGACGTACAGTGCAGACGGTACGCCGGAATTTTTCAGTACGTTTTCAACAGTATTTATGTTTATATTTCCGGAAAGTATTCCGGTTTTGTATTCCGGTAAAATCCATTCAACATCGAGGTCAAGTAATGCGACGGCATTAAGAAACGCCCTGTGTACGTTACGTATGGCGAAAATTTTTCTGTTTTCCGACTTCATGATATAAAGCATAGCCTGTATGCATAGTGTAGAACCTCCGGCAGAATAGACAGTACCGGCTGTGCCGTAAAGTTCCGACATATTTTTTTCACTCTGTGCGATAATCCCACCGGCTTCAAAAAGACTGTCCGCACCGGATATTTCCGTTATATCGAAAGAGTACATTTCCGAAAGTGCCGGTACTGGTGCAATGCCCTTATGAGCAGGCATATGACACCGCAGTGTTCCGGATTGTGCGTATTTCTTAATAAAATCATATACAGGTGTATTCATATAAAAAACTCCTTAAAGATTCTGTATTACTTCCCATAGTTCATGGGCTGTATCGGGATTTACTCCTACAGTGTCGGCGAGTTCTTCCGGTGTAGCTTTTTTGAGATTGTCTTTAGTCTTGTACTTAATCATAAGTTTTTCAGACTTCTTTTCACCGATACCCTTTACTGTAGTGAGTTCTGAAAGATATGTCTTTTTCTTATGTTTCGAGTGCATATAGTTTACGGCATAACGATGTACTTCGTCCTGTATGCGTGTTACGAGATTGAACGCTGACTGTAAATTATTTATCTGTATTTCACGTCCGCCGGAAGTAATCGCACGGGTACGGTGTTTATTATCCTTTACCATACCGAAAATTTTTATATCAATATTCAAATCCCTGACGAGTTCGGTTATTATATTTACGTGACCTTTTCCGCCGTCGAGAAGAATCAAATCGGGTTTACGACGGAAGTATTCATCACCGTCCTGATTTATTATGTGCATAAGACGGCGTTCAAGTACCTCGTACATACTTTCGTAATCGTTCTGTGTCCGTATCTGCTTTACTGAAAATCTTTTGTATGCCTTTTTAAAAGGTCTGCCGTCGACGAACACAACCATTCCGGCAACTATAGACTCGTCAGCGAGATTTGAAATGTCGTAAGCCTCTATATACTTAGGTGGCTTATCAAGTCCGAGGATTTTAGCAAGCTGTTCCAGTGCGATTACTTCCTTGCCGGTACGATTGTTTTTAAGGGCGACGTATTCTGCACTGTTGCTTTTCGCAAGCCGTAACAGTTCCGACTGATTCCCACGTTTTGCGGTATTTATAGTTATTTTCCGTCTGGACTGTTCAGAAAGCATTTTCTGAATAAGTCCGTGGTCTTCCGGAAGAGTTTCAGTAATAATCAGTTCCGGAATATCATTTCTGTTATAATAGTACTGCATTATGAAAGATGTCAGTATATCATCATCACTGTTATACGGAAATTCAATTACTGTTTTGTCATAAAGCCTGTTGTTACGATACATTAAAACAGAAATATAAATGCCGTCATAAAATTGTGCAATACCTATAATATCAGCATTTTCCACCGTATTATTTATGATTTTCTGTTTTTCATACGATTTTTTTATATAGTCTATCCTGTCACGGAGTACAATAGCTTTTTCAAAGTCAAGATTTTCAGATGCCTGATTCATTTCTTCTTCCATACGCTGAAGTGCTTCCGTACTGCCTTTTTTCATGAAATTTTCCGCCTGTTTTATGATTCCGGCGTATTCTTCATGTGAAATTTTTCCGGTACATACGCCCATACAGTTTTTTATATGATAGTTCAGACACGGACGGTTTTTCCTGAAATCCTGCGGAAATTTTCTGTTACAAGTCGGCAGTCTGAAAATACGGTTTACTTCGTCGACAGTTTCCCTTACGACGAATCCGCTTGTATAAGGGTCTGAATATTTTCCGGATTGCAGAGTATTTTTTTCAGCGGTAATGCGTGGGTATTCGTCGTCTGAAATGCGGATATAGTGATAGCCCTTGTCATCTTTCAGGAGTATGTTATATTTAGGCTTATGCTGTTTTATCAGACTGCATTCAAGTAATAAAGCCTCGTATTCGCTGTCGGTGACTATGAAATCATAGTCACTGACATTCGATACCATAGCCGAAACTTTCGGTGTATGGTCAGCATTTTCCCTGAAGTAACTGCTTACACGTCGGTGAAGATTCTTGGCTTTGCCGATATATATGATATTTCCGTCGTGGTCTTTCATGATGTATACACCGGAAGATTCCGTAAGTTTTGAAGTCTTTTCACGCAGATATTGTAATTTTGGATTCATATTTATTTACCCCTTTAAAGACAGTATTTCATTATTCTGTACATTCTTTTTCTTGCACGGGACATCATAGCCGATACCGCCTGCGGTGTAACGCCGTACATTCTGGCGATAGTCACTGTATCAAGCCCCTTGAAATAGTATAACATAATAATTTCCTTTTGTCTCGGTGTGAGTTCATTATTAATAACTTTTAACAAAATTCTTTTCAGTCTGGTTACTGAAGTTTCATTGCTTCGGGTTTCTATAATGGCACGGATATTTTCGTCAATTGCACCTATGGTTTTATCGTAATATCTTTTACGCCTTGTCACGTTTTTCAACCCTTTCCACGTACTTTTCAAGGTATTCTGTAATTTCTTCAATTTCAGATTTTTCAGTGTACAGTAATTTTATACGTTGTGCAATGTTTTCCTCGTCGGGTAAATTTTTTGTGTTTTTAAGTTTTGTAAGAAACTTAATACGTTCCATTATAAGTATATGACTTTTT
>JAAVHK010000142.1 GCA_014799765.1 Ruminococcus sp. | reverse complement strand
GTCTCATTACTGTGGTGCGGTATGGTGTTCTGAACTCTTTATCCTGATATGTGATAGCACCATAAGGACAAACCTTTTCACAGGCTGAACAGCCATTACACATAAGTTCGTTTGAGTGGGCAACACATGGGTTGCAGGTGATACTGTCCTTAACAAGAAGTCCGATAGCCTTTGAAGCAGCGGCACTTGCCTGTGCGACAGTTTCCGGAATATCCTTAGGACCCTGACAAGCTCCCGAAAGGAAGATACCGGCGGTAGCACTTTCAACAGGACGGAGTTTAGCGTGTGCTTCTGTGAAGAAGTCGTTAGTATCCATCTGTGTTGTGAGCATTGTTGCAAGAGGTCTTGCGGTCTTATCCGGTTCGATAGCTGTAGCAAGTACAACCATATCGGCATCAATGTGTAACTGTTCGTTTGAGAGCAGGTCAGATGCCTGAACATCTATTTTACCGTCAGCCTTAGGTGTAACCTTACCTACCATACCTTTTATATAATGTACGTTATACTGTTCAACAGCACGTCTGTAGAACTCGTCGAAATTCTTACCAGGGGTGCGGACATCTATGTAGAATACGTAAACTTCTGTATCCGGATATTTTTCACGGATTAACATTGCGTGTTTAGCGGTATACATACAGCAGATTTTTGAACAATATGGTTTGCCCTTGCCGTCGTCACATCTCGAACCTACACACTGTACGAAAACTATCTTATGTGGGTGTGTCTTGTCGGAAGGTCTGAGAAGTGTTCCACCGTTAGGACCGGCAGCATTCATAAGTCTTTCGAGTTCGAGAGATGTTACAACATCCGGACACTGATTATATGCGAACTCGTCATATTTATCAAGTTTTATCGGATTGAATCCAGTTGCTACTACTATAGCACCGTATTTCTGTTCTATGTACTCGTCCTGCTGATAGTAATTTATAGCACCTGCCGTACAGGCTTCTGCACACTTACCGCAGACTTTTTCATTTACGTCGCCTTTACGGAGTTTCAGACAGTAATTAGCGTCGATTGTAGCAACTTTCGGTACAGCCTGTGCGAACGGTATATAAACCGCACCTCTGTTGTTAAGTCCGAGGTTGAAAGCGTTAGGAACTTTCTGCATAGGACATACTTCTGTACAGATACCGCAACCAGTACATTTTGATTCGTCAACAAAACGTCTCTTTTTCTTTATAGTAGCAGTGAAATTTCCTATAAAGCCCTTTACCGCACTTACTTCGCTGTACGAATGAATTGTAATTTTTTCGTTCTGTGATGCCTCAACCATTTTAGGTGTGAGAATACAGGCGGCACAGTCGAGTGTAGGGAAAGTCTTGTCAATCTGTGCCATTTTACCGCCGATTGTAGCTTCTTTTTCTACTATATCTACTTCAAAACCAGCTTCGGCAATATCAAGAGCGGTCTGAATACCGGCAATACCACCACCGATTACCAACGCTCTTTTAGCAACAGGACTTTCACCGGCAATAAGCGGTGTATTAAGTTGAACCTTTGCAATAGCAGCTTTTCCGAGAATGATAGCTTTTTCAGTAGCTGTAGCAATATCCTTGTGAATCCATGAACACTGCTCACGGATATTAGCTATTTCAACGAGATACGGATTAAGACCGGCAGCAGCGGCAGCTTTTCTGAAAGTGTTTTCGTGCATACGTGGTGAACATGAACATATTACTACACCTGTCAGACCGTATTCTTTTATGGCGTCTTTTACAAGATTCTGACCGGCTTCAGAACACATATACTGGTATTCCTGAGAGATAACTACACCAGTTTCGTGACTGAGTGCTTCTGCAACAGCCTTTACATCAACGGTTGCGGCAATATTAGTACCGCAATGACAGACGAATACTCCTATTTTCTGCATAATATTATCTCCTCCTTACTTAGTATATTTTCTGAACGCCGTAACGATTGCCTGCTGTGGTAAATCTTCGTCAAGCATTTCCGGTACAGCATCGGGAATAAGATGATTATTACCCTGTTTTCTTATCGTTGCGAGACGTACAGCTTCAACGACTTTTGCCGGTTCAACGTTTCTGGGACATCTTTCAACGCACGCAAAACAGGTCAGACATTTATAGATTGATTCGGATTTCATGAGAGTTTCAATATTGCCCTTTTCAACCATGTACACAAACTGGTGCGGGTGATATTCCATTTCGTCGTATGAAGGACAAGTACCGGAACATTTTCCGCAACGCATACACTTCAGGACATTAACGCCACTTGAACGGAGAACCTGTTCTTTAAGATTATTATTCATTGTCAGCCTCCTTTACTCCGAGTGCTTCGGCGAGAAGTTCAGTGAAATAATAAACCGGAAGTTCAGAACCGGAGTTCTTTTTGAGGTTATAAAGACAGAGCGGACAAGCTGTTATAATCATATCTGCCCCCTGCTCCTGTGCGGAGTTCATAACCTTGGCACTTCTTTTAGTAGCCTGTGCCTTGTCTTCCATGGTTATGTAACCGCCACAACATTCGTTACGCTGTGCGTATATAACCGGAGTTCCGCCGATAGCCTTTATGAAGTCTTCCATAATTGTAGGATTTTCGGGGTCATCCATAGCGAGAGCCTTACTCGGACGGAGCAGGAGACAACCGTAATAAGCACCTATTTTCTTTCCCTTGAAAGGATTTACTACTTTCTTCCTGAGGTTATCGAATCCTACAACATCACGGAGTATTTCAAGATAGTGATAAACTGTAGTCTCACCGGTGTATGCTTCGTCAAGTTTAAGGTAATTGTTTACCTTGAAAGCTAAATCTTCGTCGTGGGAAATATCGTAGTTTGTCTGCTTTATAACGTTATGACAGGCGGAACAGACTGTAATAAGTGCCTGCCCTGCTTCCTTGGCGGAGTTGAGAGTTCTCACCGCCGATAGCTTTGTAGCTATTTCGTCTTTGGCTGTAGTATATGCACCGCCACAGCACTGCCAGTTCTCCGGTTCTACAAGTGAGATTCCGAGAGCCTCAGCAGAAGACCTTGCATATGTGTCAAGGTCTTTAGCTTTGGTGCGGAGCGTACAGCCTGGATAATACGTGAAAGTATTCATTAGTACGTTTCCTTTCTGATAATTTTATGCCATTTCCTCAGGGTGAAAAACTTCGTCAAAACGTTCAGCGGTCAGGAAACCGAGTTCAACACAGGCTTCTTTAAGGGAAATATTGTCCTTGTAAGCCTTTTTAGCGGTTTTAGCGGCGTTTTCGTAACCAATGTACGGATTGAGAGCTGTTACCAGCATGAGCGAATTATACAAATTATGATGCATTTTTTCCCTGTTAGCCTTGATACCTACTGCACAGTTCTTGTTGAAAGATGTGATTGACTCTGCAAGCAGTCTTGCGGACTGGAGGAAATTATATGCACATACGGGCATAAATACATTGAGTTCAAAATTTCCCTGAGATGCAGCCATACCTACAGCGACATCATTTCCCATTACCTGAACGGCTACCATTGTAACCTGTTCGCACTGTGTGGGATTTACCTTACCAGGCATGATTGAAGAACCTGGTTCATTTTCAGGGATAAATATTTCTCCGAGACCGTCACGAGGTCCGGAAGCCAACCACCTTACATCATTGGCGATTTTCATCATATCACAGGCGAGTGCCTTTAAAGCACCATGTGCAAATACGATTTCGTCTTTGGATGTAAGTGAATGGAATTTGTTCGGAGCTGTAACGAATTTCTTTCCGGAAATTTCACTGATAGCCTCGGCAGCCTTTTCAGCGAATCCGGCAGGAGCGTTAAGACCTGTACCGACAGCAGTACCACCTAAAGCGAGTTCACGGAGTTCTTCTACAGCACTTAAAAGCATTTTCTTATCTTTTTCGAGTGAGCTTCTCCAACCGCTTATTTCCTGTGAAAATTTAATAGGTGTAGCGTCCTGAAGATGAGTTCTTCCGCTTTTAACGATACCTTCGTTTTCCTGCTCCAGTCTTTTAAATGTATCAATAAGAGTATCAACGGCAGGTATAACCTTGTCTTCAACGGCTATTACTGAGGCGATATGCATAGCAGTCGGGAAAGTATCGTTAGAAGACTGGCTCATGTTTATATCGTCGTTAGGGTGAAGAAGTTTTTTTCCGGCAATTTCGTTACCACGGTTTGCGATAACTTCGTTGGCGTTCATGTTAGACTGTGTACCGCTACCTGTCTGCCATACGACAAGCGGAAAGTGTTCATTAAGAGAACCGCTAATAACTTCGTCGCAAGCCTGTGAAATAGCGGAAAGTTTTTCGTCGGTCATTCTCTCCGGCTTTACAGCGTGATTGGCGATAGCAGCGGCTTTTTTGAGTATTCCGAAAGCATGGGTTATTTCCCTCGGCATAGTTTCTATACCCACACCGATAAGGAAATTTTCATGACTTCGTTCTGTCTGGGCAGCCCAGTACTTGTCAGCAGGTACTTTGACTTCGCCCATAGAATCGTGTTCTATACGGTATTCCATTTTAAAATATTCACTCCCGAATTTTTATTTATGTTTAAAGTATGCGTTTAAAAAAAGATTGTCCATATTTAAGTATAACAGCAAGTTAAGATAAATTCAAATGCAGTTTAAGAATATTGATATTCTGATATTGATATAATATTAACAAACATTTCTACATATACGTAAAGTTATATATTATTTGAATATCACTATACAGAAAAAACTGTTTTGTTGCGTATGGTTTACAGAATAAAGCGTACAATATATTCAATAAAGTTCATATAATAAAAGCATTTTCAGTATAAAATATGAAAACAATCACAATATCAGAATGATTTGTTACATATAAAATCAGAATACAATTATTCCTGTTATGCATAATTACAATGCAAAGATTGATAAAAATTTCACATTCATTTATTTTAATTTCCCTGTCATTTCAGACAGGGATTTTTCTTGACATAATGTATTATAGCATATAATTTCAATTATGTCAACTGATAATTATTTCCCCTGAATTGCGGGAATTTCAGGAATTATGCTCATTTTCTGCGGAGTTTATCGCAT
>JAAVHK010000141.1 GCA_014799765.1 Ruminococcus sp. | reverse complement strand
TTCTGAATTTTCCACATAGTCATCATTGTATCTTATTTCAATGGTTCTGTCGTCAAGCTGATACTCGTCACGTAATGTAAATCTGCTGTCCTTGTCGGTTGCCTCGCCGGAAAGATTCTTTATAAATGTCACATCAAACATACAAATTCTGTGTCTTGTATCGGAAACTGTACGCTGTTCAGCTTCCGGATTATATCCGAAGCCCTCCGGTAACCAGCCGTACTCGAAGTCATATATTGTATCATTTACTAAAGGTGTAGCCTGTTCCTGCTGTGTGTACTGTTCAGACGATTTTGTAGACGTCATATTTCCGGCGATATATACACCCGTCGGGACGGCTATTACTGCCAGTGCCGTCGCAACGACAGTAAGATTCATAAGAAAATTGTTTCTTTTCATGGTTGTTCCTTTCCGTACCTGAAAATTCTGGTACTTTTTCATGTTATATTCTCCGGAGAATGTGTGTATCTCGTCTGACGAAAACGCCTCGTCAACAATTTTGTCCCATTCGTCCTTGTCAGGCAGTCTATGATTTTTCATCAGACATATCCCCTTTCATACTTAGTAATTTTTTCTTCGCACGTTCAAAACGTTTGCGTACTGTCGATTCCGTCATTGAAGTCTGTTCGGCAACTTCTTTCCACGTCAGGTCATTACCATACCGTAAAGTAATTATAGTACGGTCTTTTTCGTCGAGTTTATTGAATAAATTTCTTCTGTTCTGATTTTCCAGACGGTCAATGACGTTTTCTTCCGTATTCTGCGAACTGTCGGAAATCTGTAGTACAGTATCGTCAATGACGGTCTCACGGTTAATCACACGTTTGTTTTTTCTGTAGATGTTTATAGACGTACTTTTTATTATCTTAACTATATAAGCCTTAGTCCTGTCGCTGTGAGGGTCTTTAATCTTCCTCAGCCTGCCGATTATACGTATAAAAGCGTCTGAAACGGCATCTTCGGCAAGTCCGGAATCTTTCAGCACTGCAAAGGC
This sequence comes from Ruminococcus sp., assembly GCA_014799765.1. Taxonomy (GTDB): domain Bacteria; phylum Bacillota; class Clostridia; order Oscillospirales; family Ruminococcaceae; genus Ruminococcus. Next base: position 4,988 of record JAAVHK010000141.1, on the reverse strand, counting down.
TATACGAAACATAGGCTGTTCGTATATTTCATAGAGTAGTTTTATCTTGTCGGAATTTTCCTGTGTCATATAAATCACCTCTTTTGCGGACGTCCTGTATAATATAACACCTGCTCCGGCTGTTTTGTGACGGTCAAATTATGAACTTTTTGTAAACTTATTGTTTGGTATTGTCATGATATACGAAAACATGGTAGAATAATATACAGGTCAGAAAATAAAAAAAATAAAATTTATTTTTGTATGTCCTTTTTTTATTGCATACAACGAATGTATATATAAAAATACGGAATATGAAAAAATTACAGGGGTGAAAAAATGAGCGATTCCGAATGGGAACAGTTACTTTCAAGTTCTCCCAGAGATGCTTATGAATATCTTATCGAAAAATATGGTAATCTTGTATACGCTATAGTTCTCAACAAATTAGGCGGTTACGGCACACATGAAGACATTGAAGACTGTATAAGCGATATTATGGTTGAGTTTATCCGGAATGCCGGTAAATTTTCAGCGGAAAACGGTAGCCTTAAATCATACATAAGTACCATTGCTAAGTACAGGGCTATCGACGCTTTCAGACGGCTTGCACATCATAATAACATTTCACTTGATACGGACGAAGAAAATATAACGCTCCTTTCTGCCGGAAACACTGAGGAAGAAGCCGAAAAAAATATCCTGAATGACAGACTATGGGAAATTGTACGTTCTCTCGGCGAGCCTGACAGTTCTATAATAATATATCAGTATTTCTATAATCAGAAAGTCAGCGAAGTTGCCCGTCGGCTTGGTATGACATCAGGTGCCGTGCAGAAAAGAAGCATTCGTGCCAGAAAAAAAATAAAGGCAATACTGGAAAATGGTGAATATTTATGAATGATAATGAAAAAGATTTTATGGAACATCTCACCGGTCTTGACGACGAAACCGTTGAGGAAATAGCAGAAAAATATCCTGCACTTGACGAAAATGCAAAAAAACGTATTCTTAAACAGGCTCTCAGAAAAAGCGGTCTCCCTGATGATGATATTGAAGTTGATGGCGTACCCGAAGAAGATTCCGGAGAATTTTATGCCCCCGAAGAATATTCCGGAGAATATATTGAAGAAGATACCGGAATTACTGAAACTCCGGATAATCCGGAAAATGACGAGATAAGCGTTTCCGGCATTGAACCGTATAAAAATAAAATTTCATGGCATAAGTACGCCGGTTCAGCGGTAGCAATGCTTATAGCGGTAATAGGCATATCAAGTGTTGTACTTCTCCACCGCAACATGAATGATGATACCGATTTTGAAATATCAACTCCGCCGTTTATCGAAACTTCCTACGAAGAACCCGAACAGATTACGGAAATAGTTTCCGGTTCATATATAGACAAGGGCTATCGTGCAGGCGGTTTCGACTATGCCAATTTAAACGGCTATGAGGGTTCAATACAATACGGCATGACTACCGCCACAACAACGGCTTCACAGGAAGTAATTACCGAAACCGTACTCACTACAACGTATACGCCTGTCACTGACCCTGTGACAGAGACAGAGGTAAGTATATCCGAAACTGTACCGCCTGTCGAGAACGTACCCGAAGAAGACCCTGTAATAGTAGTCACTGACCCACCTGTCACGAATCCGCCTGTGGTCGTCACCACTACAACGACGACTACTACAACCACTGTCATTGCAGTTACAACTACTGTTACGGCTGTACAGGAACTTTCTACAACTACCGTCACTACGGAACTGCCAAAGACTTTCATAAACGGTATGTATTATGCGGAAATATCCGGTACAGGCGAATACATGGGTTTTGAGTTCCGACCAGACGGCACACTTACTGATTATTCTTTTGACAAATACGGTAATATAGTAGCCGGTTCAGAAAAAGTTACAGGTTATGCATTTACAGAAAACAGTTTTTCTTTCGGCGATACCGTTAATGAATCCGGCTGGAAAACAGGTACTGTCTCCGGCGGAACAGATACCGGAAATTTTGCCGTGATATTCCCTGACAGTGTATACACTTTCAGTACCGAAGCACCGGTATTTGAAGAACCTGAAGTTTCAATAGAGGGTGTATGGCATACTTCCGGAACGGATACCGAAAAAATATATACTTTCCACGAAAATACAAGAAACGGAAGTTATATAATAACCGGCGATAATACGGAAATAACTTTCACTTATGACAGAAACGGCAATGACATTACTTTCTCTTTCGATACAGGTGAATCAGCTAAAGCTACTGTAAATGGCAAATCTGTAATATCCGTCTTTGATTTCGTATGGGCAGACGGTACTACAGAACATTTCTACAGTAATTAATATAAAGAAATCTCCAATATTCAACCTCCTTATAAAGTCTCCCTGTGAAAACTTTTTTTACAGGGAGATATTTATTTGACTTATTTACAAGAATATGTTAAAATAATTCCGTAAGGAGTGATTTTAAATGAATATTCCGATTAATTTCAGCAGTTCCGAACCCATATACATACAGATTTACAATACACTTAAGAATAAAATAATTTCCGGAGCGTTTCCGTATGGTACAAAATTACCGTCAAAACGTTCCCTCGCCCTTGACTGTGGTGTAAGTATAGTCACCATAGAACACGCCTATTCCGTACTACGTGATGAGGATTACTGCGAAACCCGTGAAAGAAGCGGTTATTACGTTACGTACAGTCCGGAAAGAAGTTTTCCGTCTGGATTGAATACCGGAAAAATTTCCGTGAAAAATACCGGAAATATACCGGTACAGGCGGATATATCTTTTACTGCCTTTGCCGGACGTATGCGGAAAGTACTGTCTGATTACGGCGAAAGGGTCTTGATGAAATCAGAATACAACGGCTGTCCGGAACTCCGTGAGGCAATAAGTCTGTACCTTATGCGGAGCAGAAATATTAACGTCACACCGGAGCAGGTTATAATAGGTTCAGGGGCGGAATATCTTTACGGAATATGCATACAGATGTTAGGCAGGGAACGTATCATAGCTCTTGAAAATCCGTCGTATGAGAAGATAAAGGCTGTCTATACCGCCAACGGTGCTGTATACGATATGCTTGAAATGGATAATGAGGGTATACTTCCGGAAGAACTCTCACGGACTAATGCTTCTGTACTTCACGTGACGCCTTTCAACAGCTTTCCGAGTAACATTACAACATCTGCTGAACGTCGGGCAAAATACATAGAATGGGCGGAAATCAGAAACGCTTATATAATCGAAGATGACTATGATTCAGAATTTATTCTCACCGGAACTGCTCCGGAAACGCTTTTTTCGATGTGTCCGGACGGCAATGTGATATATATAAATACGTTCTCGAAGACGATAGCCCCTTCAATACGTGCCGGATATATGTTGCTTCCTGAATGCCTGCTCCCTCTTTACAGCGAAAAAACAGGCTTCTATTCATGTACAGTGCCGGTACTGGAACAGTATTTCCTTGCCGACTGGATTAACAGTGGCGATTTTGAACGCAATATTAACCGTATACGTCACCGGAAATTTTCCGGAAAATAAATGTCACCTGAATTTTACAAAAAGGTTGACAAACAGAATTTTCTGTGATATAATATTTTCATAAAAAATAAAGGAGTTGTTTTTATGTCAGAAAATATTGTATCAAAAAGCAAATTCAGTACAAGGGAAATAGTTATTATAGCTATGTTTTCGGCGATACTGGCAGTATGTTCATGGATTTCCGTTCCTACGACTATTCCGTTTACGTTGCAGACTTTCGGGGTATTCGCTACCATGAGTATATCAGGCGGAAGAAAAGGTTTCTTTTCGATACTGGTATATATATTACTGGGTGCTGTCGGAATGCCTGTATTTTCGGGATTCAGTGCCGGTATATCCGCCCTTACGTCGTATTCAGGGGGTTATATATGGGGATTCATATTCCTTGCCCTGACTTACTGGTGTGCGGAAAAATTTATCGGTAAGCAGTTTATAGTACAGGTCATATCGCTGATAGTTGGTATGCTATTATGCTATCTGTGCGGAACATTATGGTTTATGTACGTCACAAAGAGTACGTTTATATATGGTCTTAGTGCCTGTGTAGTACCTTACCTGCTCTTCGACGCTCTTAAAATGATACTTGCGTTATTTGTTTCGGCGAGGGTGAAAAAATATGTCAGAATATAGATTACGTCCGCATCACGCCTTATGTATAAACTTCTTTGAGGGTAAAGGCTACAGTACGGACTTCACCGGAAATATGACACGTATCATAGAAAATTTACAGAAAAATCCGTCGATAGAACTGACTACCGGTCAAGACGTAATATGCAGTAAGTGTCCATGTACGGACTGTCACGAAAAAGCAACCGCATATGATACTAAAGTTCTTGATATATGCGGAATATCCGGAAAAATCCGGTGGAATGAATTACAGGAAATCATTCATGAAAAAATAATAAGTACCGGTAAACTTCACGAAGTATGCGGTGACTGTCAGTGGTTTTACATATGCGGAAAAAAAGAGACTTAAAACAAGTCTCTTTTTTTGCGTTATGCGTGTTAAATTTTCAGAGTTCAATTTCTTTTTTTGTTTCGTCGTAATTTCTTGTAAAAAGTTCCTTTATCTTATTGAAAAGCAAGGTCAGATACCGCATAAACGGTTCGGCTATAATGGAGAAGTTCACACAAAGAAGTATAGCCTTTGTTGACATTCCCCTGATACCGAAGAAGTCGCTTAAAAAAATCATACAGAAAACAAGTCCGATTAAACATAAAACCCACAGTGATATTTTATATACGTTCATCGGACGGCTTATTTCAAACAGTATCATAAGACCTACCACACATAGAAGTATAGTCGAAGCCGTTGTAATATCCACCTGATTGACGTTATAGGCATTACCGAAAAATACCATAAATGCTACTATTATCGTATCGGTTATTCCGGCAGGACACGCTTTCAGAAGAACATTTGTCATAAATTTTCCACGGATAATATC
>JAAVHK010000140.1 GCA_014799765.1 Ruminococcus sp. | reverse complement strand
CTCTTTTTACAAATAGTATACGGACGTTCTCAAAGTGCGTTCTCTGAGGGCGGACTTGTTATCGGTGCAGGTCTCGAAGACCTCGGAAAAGGTCTCCGTTCGCAGATTGGTACAATGTATGGTACTCTCGCTAAAGGTCCTCGTTATCTCGAAATGACTGACGGTTATGTAACCGGAATCGCTCTCAATGAAGACGATGAGATTATCGGCTATCAGTTCGTTAATTTCGGCAAAATGATGGACTTTATCAAATCCGGCGATGACGCTAACACCGCTTTCGAAAAGGCTAAGGGACAGTACGGTCGTGTTGCCGATGCGGTCAAGATTGTTGACCCACGTAAAGAATAAGGAGGACCTTTAAAATGGCTTTATTTGAATCATATGAGAGAAGAGAAAAGCAGATTTTAGCTGTTCTCGCACAGTACGGAGTTTCCTCAATCGAAGAATGTGCCGATATTTGTAAAGAAAAAGGTCTCGACATTTACAAGCTCGTTGAAGGCATTCAGCCTATCTGTTTCGAAAACGCCAAGTGGGCTTATACTGTCGGCTGTGCAATCGCTATCAAGAAGGGTTGTACTCGTGCCGCTGACGCCGCCGCCGCTATCGGTGAGGGCTTACAGGCTTTCTGTATCCCTGGTTCCGTCGCTGACCAGAGAAAAGTTGGACTCGGACATGGTAACCTCGGAAAAATGCTCCTCGAAGAAGACACCGAATGTTTCGCTTTCCTCGCCGGTCACGAATCTTTCGCCGCCGCTGAAGGTGCTATCGGTATCGCCGAAAAAGCTAACAAGGTACGTCAGAAACCTCTCCGTGTCATTCTGAACGGTCTCGGCAAGGACGCTGCCCAGATTATCGCAAGAATTAACGGATTTACTTACGTTGAAACCGAAATGGACTATCACACAGGCGAAGTAAAGGAAGTCTTCCGCAAGGCTTATTCAGACGGTCTCCGTGCTAAAGTAAACTGCTACGGTGCAAACGACGTCACTGAGGGCGTGGCTATCATGTGGAAAGAAAATGTTGATGTTTCTATCACTGGTAATTCCACTAACCCAACTCGTTTCCAGCACCCTGTAGCCGGTACTTACAAGAAAGAACGCACTGACGCCGGCAAAAAATACTTCTCTGTCGCTTCCGGCGGTGGTACTGGTCGTACACTCCACCCCGATAATATGGCTGCCGGTCCGGCTTCCTACGGTATGACAGACACTATGGGTCGTATGCACTCTGATGCTCAGTTTGCCGGTTCGTCTTCCGTACCTGCCCACGTTGAAATGATGGGTCTTATCGGTATGGGTAATAACCCGATGGTTGGTGCAACTGTCGCTTGTGCGGTTGCCGTAGAAGAGGCTATGAAATAATACAAATAGTATAAAAAAGGGTTCACCTCGCCGGTGAACTCTTTTTTTGTGTCCGAAAATTAAGAAATTCATAAGATTTTCAGTGGGACAAAATAAGAATTTCCGGTTATAATATTCTCAAAGGAGGTAAACCAATGCAAAATTTTGAAAATGCGTCTATTCTCGTCGTCGACGATGACCACTATATTGTGAATGCGATTGCCAGACTCCTCGAAAAAGAGGGCTACCGCATTTTTAAGGCGTACAACGGTTTTGAGGCTATAGATAGCCTTATGTCGAACAACATTCAGCTGATTCTGATTGATGTCATGATGCCGAAACTCGACGGTCTTTCCGCCATGATGAAAATCAGAATGTCCCGAAATATTCCAATTATCGTCCTTTCGGCGAAATCCGAGGACAGCGACAAAATTTTAGGGCTTTCGATGGGTGCCGACGACTACATAACAAAGCCCTATAATCCGCTTGAACTGGTCGCCCGTGTCCGCTCGAATCTCCGGCGATATCTCAGCCTCGGTTCCGCCGACACCGTACCCGATACAAGCGTAAAAATCGGCGGTCTGACCCTCGATACGTCCGCCCGACAGCTTTTTGTCGACGGTGAACCGGTCCGCCTGACCGCTACGGAATACAAAATCACCGAACTTCTCATGAAAAATGCGGGGCGGGTGTTCTCGGCGGAGGAAATTTACAGCCGAATCTGGAATGAGGACTCGTTTTCCGTGGAAAATACGGTCATGGTTCACATCCGGCACATCCGTGAAAAAATCGAAATCAACCCCAGTGACCCTCGTTATCTGAAAGTCGTCTGGGGAATCGGCTACAAAATCGAAAAAGACAGGAGGTAATTTTTGTGCAAATCAGAGAAATTTTATGTCAGAAATCAACAAGAATTGTTGCTTTCGTCAGTGCTTGTGTAATTTTTGCGGTCTGTGCAGGTGGTTGTATAAGAAAATATATTGCCACGTCAAAATACATGGATAACATATACGCAAATCAGGCAGACATTAACGAACTTTTTGAGGAAAAACAGGAACTTTTTTCGGAATTATGGGTCATCGGAACAATGTATCTGCGGAATCTCGACGCCAACGGCAAGTTTACAGGCTCCAAACAACTGGAAAAATCAACAAAAAAGGCACTCCGTGAACTCGGTCTTATGGACGAAAACGACAAAATTTCCGTAACTCCGACGGAAAATTTCCGCTACTATGTCAGCTGGAATGATAATTTAATATCTTCCGATACAAGTATATTGACCGATATAAACTATTATACTCAATATTGTGATACCTTTAATAATGGTAAATATAGTGTAGGGAGTGGATATAATTATTATCAGTACTATAATTCATTCAACTGGTATGAATCCGATTACGGCATGACTTATTACGATTTTCCGCATGAAATAGCCGGAAAACAAGCCTCAGCGGTCTACAGTTACGACACTTCAGACCTCGATTTTTCACTTGATTCGCTGAATGTTAAAATTTATAGCAAACCTGACGGCTCGCCTGCCTGCTTCGATTTCAGGGAACTTAATAACGGTGCGTACGTCGAAAATTACGGATATTACGGCGATTACGACGAATCAGAAGAATTTCCGCCTATTCCGTCTGCAATATCTGACAACTTCAATTATCAGGACTACTATATATATTACGATACTAATAGTGAAACGTGGTCTAAAATCAAGAAGTCGCCCATCTGGAAAGGTGACGTTTCAAGGCTTAAAATAGGCATAAAACCGGTTGACAACATCATTGACAACATGGTTTCCGTCAACGAAGCAGGGCATCAGGCGGAAGTTAATTTTGTTAATTATATCTTCAGATTTATACCATTTGTAATATTTTCACTGCTCCTTATGCTGTTTTTCGTCGTGACAAGCGGTCATCAGCGAATAAAAATGAAGTCCATCACCGACGACGCACTTCAGATTCTTTCCGGAGCTGACAAAATATGGGTTGAGTTAGTCCTTGCTATCGGATTCGTAACAGCCCTGACCGGTGCAATTTTTATTCAGGAAATCGACGAAGCCGTTTATATGTCAGACGACATTTTTGCCTATAATCCGGCAATTCCTGTACTTCTCTGGACTTCCGTGCTGACCGCCTGTTATGCGATTCTTTCGTTGTTGGTCAACACTATTGTAAAAAGATTTAAATTAAAATGCTTTTATCAGACCACTTTTGCCAGACATATTATAAATCTTTTAATTAAATCGAGCAGAAAATTATTCAAAAAAATACAGTCAGTAATAAAATTGTTCACTGAACTCCGGCTCGCCAAGGAAATGGCAGACACCGAAGCCGTCGCAAAAAGGTTTTTTATCCGCTTAGGCTTGCTCGCTTTCGGAATACTCGTCGCATTTATATTAAACGCTGAAAAAGTTTTGATATTTCCGTTATGCGTCGTATACATATATCTTTCATTTAAAGATATTGTAGAACTCGTTCAACTTTCACGGCAGATAAATGACATCTACAACGGCGATTACTCCCCGACTGAAATTAATCAAAATTCCCCTATTTTCAGCCTTTCGCAGAAACTCAACAATATTTCTGACGGTATGCAGTCTGCCGTTGACAAGAAAATTCAGTCCGAAAAAATGAAAATTGACCTCGTAACGAACGTCTCGCATGACCTCAAAACGCCCCTGACGTCGATAATAAGTTATATAAATTTACTTTCTATGGAAAATGATTTGTCTGATGTGGCTCGTGATTATGTACAAATTCTTGAAAAAAAATCCGCCCGACTTAGTGAAATCGTCGCCGATGTCTTCGACATTGCCAAGGCCACCAGTCGCACAGATATTAATTTTGAAATGATTGACGCCACAATACTTTTAGAACAGGTGCTCGCCGACATGACCGACGACATTGAGGCTTCCGGACGTGACATCAGAAAGACGGTTTTTGCCGATTCTACGCCGATTTTCGCCGACGGCAACCGGCTTTACCGTGTTATACAGAATGTAATCGACAATGCCCTGAAGTACTCGCTTGACAATACCCGAATTTATATTATACTCGCTGTATATTCCGGCGACGTCGTGATTACTGTCAAGAATATTTCGTCGTATGAAATCAAGTACACCCCCGAAGAACTCACCGAACGTTTCACACGTGGTGACGAATCCAGAACCACCGAAGGAAGCGGTTTAGGGCTGTCCATAGCCAAAAGTTTCACCGAAGCCTGCAACGGTAAATTTGAAATAGACGTCGACGGCGATGTTTTTACCGCTAAAATTCAGTTTCCTATCGTACAAAAAACCGAAAATTAATAGACGTTTCTTTTAACTTATTAACGAAAAGTTTTCAGAAAAATCCGCACATTTGTCAGTCTTCTGACGTTATACTATATAGGAAGCGTATTCCGGATATTACGGACTGTATAATTACAATTTTATACAGTCTGTAAACCTGCTCCGTCGGTTTCGGATTCTGCACAGGGGTATCGGGGCTGGCTTCCACAGGGGACAAATCATTCAACAAAAAAACCGTATCCGAAAAAGATACGGCTTTTTTGCGTTTCGCCTGTGAGTTTTTTTGCGTTTCCCATGTTAATTTTTTGTGTTTCGCTTGTTAATTCACACAACATACTTTACGAAAAACAAAAATCCGGAAAAAACCGGACTTTCATGTTTAACAATGGCGTGCCTGGAGGGATTCGAACCCCCGACCTACTGGTTCGTAGCCAGTCACTCTATCCAGCTGAGCTACAAGCACATTATTTTTCTGTCTTACAACAATAAATATTATACCATGCTTTTCCGGAAATGTCAATAGATTTTTCAAAAAACGTGATATTTAACATATTTTTCCGTATTATATAATATAATATGTTCAAAACATAGAAATATAAAAATATCTATTGACTTTCCGTACAAGTTGTGCTATAATAAATAATGTTGTGAGAGACATTAGCTCAGCCGGTAGAGCATACGCCTTTTAAGCGTAGGGTCGAGGGTTCAAGTCCCTCATGTCTCATCATTTCAGAACGTCCGATTTTTCGGGCGTTTTTTATTTCCGGAGGTCTTTTCATGGATAGTGAAAGAATTTTACATATATATAAATGTCTGTGCAGATGTACCGATGAAAAAAACGGCGTTACTATCAGCGATATTAAATACTATCTCTCGGTCAATGCCAATATAGACAACGTTTCAGATGTCACAATAAGGCGTGACATATCTCGGCTTCGGACTGCCGGTTACAACATAGAATGTCGGAATACCTCGCACAATAAGGCTTATTATTATCTCGTCAAACTCTTCTCGTTCAATGAAATGCGTTTTATTGTCAACTCCGTTTCCGCTAATATAACGCTCTCCGACAACGAAAAGAAAAATCTGATAGAAAAATTCAAGGGTATGTGCTCCGACAGAGAAGTTACTAAGCTAATCAGCGAAACTTCCTGCGGACGTCAGATTATGGAATGGGATTTAGTAAACAAAATTGATACTATCTACGACATTATCGAAGAAAAAAACAAAATAAATTTCGATTACGGAAAATTCAACATCAGAAAAGAAATGGTTTACTACCACAAGGACAGGGAAATTATTCCGGTTAAAATCATACTTTTCAGTGCAAGATACTATCTTAAATGTTTCGATACCGAAAATCACACTTTCAAGACGTACCGCATTGACCGTATGAAAAATATTAAAGCCGGTGAAAAATACAGTAATCTGCCGTCACTGCCGGAGGAAAAAGGAGCCGTACTCGATATGTTTCAGCCGGAATACTTTGAAATGGTACGCCTACGTGTAAAGCGTTTCCTGATGGATGACATGATAGAATGGCTCGGTATTGATGCCGGTATCCGTGATGACTTGGACGACAAAAATTACATCATTATAAATGTAAACGTCGGTATAAGTCAGGGCTTCTACAAGTGGGTTATGAAGTACGGCGACAGTATGGAAATTCTTGCTCCGGAATATATACGCAATAACTTTATCTCCGAACTTCAGAAAGTTATCGGACTTTACAACAAAATATCCTGATTTTTTTAAAAATTTTTCCAGATATGCAAATTCTGAACATCTGATATGTTATAATGAAAACATAAAATAAACATAAAAGAGGTGTTCATTGATATGTCAGAAAAAAATCCTATAATCAGGCGTACAGATTTCAAAAAAAATCAGGATTCGGAACTTGTGGAGAGAATAGAAAAATACCGCAGAAAGTATCATATAACTTTCATAAACGCTGTAAGACAGTTATGCAGAAAATCTCTTGAACTTGACGAAAACCCGACCGCAAGGTACTTATGATTATAAATCATTGCAAGCAGAATAAAAATTTTTATTCTGCTTTTTTACGTCATGAAAAAACCGTCTGCAGAAAACTTCACAAACGGCTTTATATAGCGGATAAGGAAGGATTCGAACCCTCGATACGCTATTAACGTATACACGAGTTCCAGTTACTACATTCTTCTACTTTGAGTTCCTTATTGGCGTATTTTCGCATATTTTCAGCACTATAAAGAAACAAAATATAATAAAAAGCAGTGGTACAACGTTTATATGATGAACAAAATGATGAATATTTTTTAGTAACTGTGTAACCGTTTAAGATTTAATTAAAATATTTTTGGTTTCTGAATTGTCAATAAATCCAGACTATTATTTCAGTAAATATTTTTTGTTTCTACCTCTGCCGTCAACAACAATAAATCCAAGCTCACACATTTGTTTTGTAAGAGTGAATATTCTTGTTCTTTTAATATGTAATAAGTTTCCTATTTCATCATCTGTAATATATCCTTTATTGGCTATATGCTCCAGTATTGACTGCATCTGCGGAATTGCCTGTATTTTATCTGGAAATTCTGATAAATTCATTTTATTCATATTGGGAAGAATGATTTTAAAAGTATTATTCGTCACTTCGATACGTGGCTGTACAGGACAGTTACTATAAAGGCTGTATATCTTTCTTATACCTGTACCATATGATTCAATCAGATGAAGACGGTGGAAAATTTCTGCAAGATTTTTATTTCGTGGCTGAGATATTCCACTACGTATGTCATCAGGCATAAGTCCCGGAAGAAGTCCGCCAATCGAAATAAATTCTGTTTCTCTGGCATTTATATTTATAATAATACTTCCACTGAATCCATAATCCCTGTGAACAATTGCATTCAATAAGGCTTCACGGATTGCTTCTTCCGGATAATCATATTTGTCGATACGTTTCAGTCCTTCAAATGTGGAAGCATTATTGTTGCAAAGCATCAGATAGTTATAAGTATCTTCAAGCTGTCTGAATACCGAACCGCTGAATTCTCTGCTGTCCCTGAATATTGTATTGGCTTCATCACCGAATACAGCTACTTTTACAGTATGCTTGCATTGGTCAGAAATAATCATAGCAAGATTTGTATACAGACTGTCATTATTATGAGTAATTCCGAGTACACGATATTTTTCTTTGCTGAAATTCACAGCATATTTCTGAAAAGTATCTGATGCTGTAGTAAAAGTGAGTTCCTGATTCATAGAACGCATTTCCTCAAAATTATCTCCGTCACTTTCCTTTATCATCTGACGGATTTTTTCAGGAGATG
>JAAVHK010000139.1 GCA_014799765.1 Ruminococcus sp. | reverse complement strand
TATTGATTTTTTAATATTTATTTCAGAAGCATCTATTTTTTGTTTTAATATTTCTAATTCCTGATATATCATATCATTTCTTTTTTCTGAAATTTCAAGTTTCTGATATATTATTTTATTTGTTTTTTCAGACATCTCAAGTTTCTGATAAATTATTTTATTTGTTTTTTCTAACATATCCAGTTTCTTATAAATATCTTCATCATATAATTTACTTATTTCCCTGACCCTGAAATAAGTATCAACAAGATATTCGTAAACCTCCCATGCCTTTTTAGTGTTGAGGCTTTTTGCGTGAAGTAATGCTCCTCTTTCCGTCCAGAGATAAATAACCCTAATTTTAGCTAAATTTGTACCGGTAAATTTTTCCGTTGCAAAAAATTCTTTAAGTTCATCGCCTGTAAGACGATAATAGTGTATCCCTTCAATGTAACGTGATTTGTTGTTGCTGAAGTTTCTGTTAATTGTATTAATATTTGTACCGTAAGCCTCGGCAAGCTGTGCGGTAGTAAGTACACGCTGTTCGTTGTGTTCAACCGGTTTGAGTTTAAATTCAATCATTTACAATACTCCTTTTTTTAAATATATTTGCAAATTACAATAATTTACACAATATGAGGTTAAAAGAAAAAAAAAATTGTCACGCCTCAAAAAGACTTGACAAACCTGAAATCTTATGATATAATAAAACAGTCATAAGACAGATGAAGCCTTTTTTTGTGTATTCAATTGTATTAGCCATTTACTATTGTATCACACTGAAAGGCTTTTGTCAACCCATTTTCTGAAAAAGTTTCCGGAAATGTATTTTTTTGCATTCCGCTTGTAAATATATTAAAAAACGGTTCTCCGGAGAGAACCGCTTTTTTTATCATTCAACGAATTTTGCGGAAATAATCGTATAGCCGTATGGTTTTATCTCTACTGTATTGTCTTCAAAATATCCGCATACTGCCTCGAAGTCTTTGAATCTCGGCATGAGTTCCGGAATATTTTCAATTCTTATATCGTCGCAACTCCTGTTGACGAATACTATAGAATCAGTATCGCCCTGACGTGTGAATGCTACAACACGTTCGTCGAAAACTTCTGTATCATTGAGTACAAAATAAGTTCTGCCCTCTTTCATGGTAGGAAGTGATTTCCTTATTCTGCTGAGTTCCGAAACATATTCAATAAGTTCCTTGTCCTCGTTACCCCACGGATAACATCTTCTGTTGAACGGGTCTTTATATCCCTGTAAACCTGCTTCGTCGCCGTAATAGATACTCGGTACACCTGGCAGGAAGAACATAAGTGCCATAGCGGCTTTTAACATATTCTTGCCGTTAGCGTACTGCTGTTCATTTAGATACTTTTCAGCCATCCAGTCTTTGCTTTTGTCGTCGCAGTTTTCACCGCCCAGACGGTTTATAGCACGTTCAATATCGTGTGTGGAAACAAAATTCATAAGGACGTCAACCGTTGGTTTCGGATAATTTTCAACGATAGTCATTATGGAATATATGAAATTCTTTACACTACCGCCCTTTACGTAACTTATAATAGCCTCACGGAACGGATAGTTCATGACAGAATCGAGTTGTTTTCCGAGAAGATAACGACGCTTTACACCATAACTTTCCTTATTGGAAGCATCTTCCCATACTTCGCCGATAACTATTTTGTCTTCGCCGTAATCCTTTACACTTCTTCTCAGATTATTAAGGAACTGGTCAGGGAGTTCATCGGCAACGTCAAGTCGCCAGCCTGAAGCACCTTTAGAGAGCCAGTATTTCAGTACACCTTCGTCACCGCAGATAAACTCCGTATAACTTTCATTGTTTTCCCATACGTTCGGGAGCGTATCAATACCCCACCATGCCTCATAGACATTCGGATAATTTATAAAACTGTACCACTTATAATAGGGGCTTTCCGTAGTATTGAATGCTCCTACAGGTTCGTATCTGTTGAATTTATTGAAGTAAACACTGTCTGCACCGGTATGTGAGAATACACCGTCAAGGATTACGGAAATACCATACTTTTTAGCTTCCGTACAGAGTTCTTCAAAATCGTCGTTAGTACCTAAAAGCGGGTCAGCTTTCATGTAGTCTGCGGTATTATAACGGTGATTTTCATGCGATTCAAAAATAGGGTTGAGGTATATACAAGTAACGCCTAAGTCCTTGAGATAGCCTAATTTTGACTGTATACCGGCAAAATCTCCGCCGAAATAGTCGTTGTTCCATACGTGACCGTTCTGATCTGGTCTGTAGTAGGGAGTTTCACCCCATTCACGCATAACACGGTCAGACGGTACATTTTCATGAACTTTTCCGCTTTTACAGAATCTGTCCGGAAAAATCTGATACATAACGCCACCCTTTAAGAAATCCGGCGTACTGTAATTTTCGTCGTAAACTGTAAGCTGAAATAAATCGCCGTCATCAATGTTACCTTCGTGACAGTTTATCTTCTTTATATAGTGACGTATTCCGCCACTGGTATATGAAAAATAGTAGTAATGAACATCTGTATAACGTGGTTTGTAGCTTGTTGAATACTGATTGTATTCGTCAGTTTCTTCCGTGAGTTCCATATTAAGAAAGCGTTCCTTGAAACCTGTTCTGAAAAGTACAAGTACCGGTGGGAAATCAAGGCTTATATTTTTCGGAAGTCTCACCGAAAAATTACAGGTTTCAGCTCTTTTTATAGCTCCGAATACGGATTTATAATTAAGATTCCATGTATCATAGATAGGTGTCATATAAAAAAATCTCTCCTTTATATCAGATATACCAAAATAAAGGGGACGGAAATTTAATTCAGTCCCCTTTTTTTTCGGGTATATATTCAGTTATTTATTATTTAAGATGCCATATATTTTCAGCGTATTCAGTAACAGCACGGTCAGCGGAGAATATACCTGCTCCGGCGATATTATTCAGTGACATCTTAGCCCACTTCATAGTATCGTTGTAACATTCTGTACTGAATTTCTGAGCTCTTCTGTAGTCGTCGAAGTCTGCAAGTACCATATAAGGGTCACGGTCTTTGAGTGAGTTTGCAACGTCATTGAAAGTACAGCCGTTTATACCGTGATACATACGTTCAATAGCCTCGTGAATAACCGGATTATTATGGAAGTATTCTGACGGTCTGTAGCCACGTGCCTTAAGAGCATTTACTTCAGGGGTCTTCATACCGAAGATAATATTATTACCTTCTCCGGCGGATTCGTTGATTTCGATGTTAGCACCGTCGAGAGTACCGAGAGTTACAGCACCGTTCAGCATGAATTTCATGTTACCTGTACCTGATGCTTCTGTACCGGCAAGTGAAATCTGTTCAGAAATTTCAGAAGCAGGCATAAGAAGTTCAGAAAGTGTTACACAATAGTTTTCAAGGAATACAACCTGTAATTTCTGATTGATTTTAGGATTCTTTCTTATTTCCTCAGAAATAGCCCATATTAATTTGATAATCTGCTTTGCAAGGTAGTAACCAGGGGCAGCCTTAGCAGCGAAAATATAGGTTTTAGGTGTATAGTCAGCATCCGGATTAGCAAGTAAATAAGCATAATCGGCAAGGATATTCATTACATTAAGGTGCTGTCTCTTGTATTCGTGGAGACGTTTTACCTGAACATCAAAAATGCTGTCGGGATTAAGGACAATGCCCATATTATGCTTAACGTATTTTGAAAACTTCTTTTTGTTTTCTTTCTTGACGTCGGTAAGCATTTCAAGTACGGTCTTGTCGTTCTCGAATGCACGGAATTTTGAAAGTTCGGAAGCATCTTTAATAAACTTATCTCCGATAGTTTCTGTGAGCAGGTCAGTAAGTCCCTTATTTGACTGTAATAACCATCTTCTGTAAGCGATACCGTTAGTGACATTCTTGAATTTTTCTGGAGTATTGTTAAATTCGTCATTGAAAACGGAATCCTTGATAATATCGGAATGGAGTTTTGAAACGCCGTTCACGCTGTGAGAAGCTGCCACACAAAGTGTAGCCATATGAATCTGATTATCCTTGATAATGGACATTCTTGTTGTCTTGGCACTGTCGTGACCGTTTCTTTCCATGAGTGACTGACAATATCTGTTGTTTATCTCAACAATGATAGAGAATATACGTGGAATTACATTTTTTACAAGGTTTACGTCCCACTTTTCGAGAGCCTCAGCCATAACGGTATGATTTGTATAAGCGAAAGTCTTAGTAACAATATCCCAAGCCTTTTCCCATGAATAACCGCAGTCGTCAAGAAGTATTCGCATAAGTTCCGGAATAGCGAGTGTCGGGTGTGTGTCGTTGATATGGATTGCAACCTTATCAGCGAGATTTTCAAGAGTTCCGTATACGTTCATGTGATTGTTGACAATATCACCTACGGCAGCGGCACAAAGGAAATACTGCTGACGAAGTCTTAACGATTTTCCTTCAGCGTGATTGTCGTTAGGATACAGAATCTTTGAAATAGCGTTTGCTATGGCGTTCTGGTTGATAGCCTTATCATAAAAGCCCTGATTGAACATTTCCATGTCAAAGCCGGGGGCTTTCGCAGACCACAGACGGAGTACGGAAACACCCTCTGAACCGTAGCCGGAAACATACATATCATACGGAGTAGCTATAACTGTATTATAGTTCACATGGGAAATGTAATGACCGCTTTTATCCCAGTATTCCTGAAGTTCGCCTTCAAAATGAACATCTATAGCGAGTTCCGGACGTGGCACGAGCCATGCGGAACCACCAGGGAGCCAGTTATCAGGAAGTTCAGTCTGCCAGCCGTCCTGTAACTTCTGCTGGAAAATACCATATTCATAACAGATAGAATGTCCCATAGCAGGCATAGCAGTAGTAGCGAGACCGTCGAGATAACAGGCGGCGAGACGTCCGAGACCACCGTTTCCGAGACCGGCATCAGGTTCCTGTTCATAGATTTTGTCAAGATTTATACCGTCGTGTGCGAGCATAGCTTTTACGTCGTCAACAAGACCGAGGTTATAGAGGCTTGTTTTAAGAGAACGTCCCATAAGAAATTCCATTGAAAGATAATAAATCTGTTTTCCGCCAACGGAATGAGTATGATTCATGAAATTCTGTCTTTTCTTGCCGAGAATATCAACAATAATTGAAGAAAGCACCTGATATACCTGTTTGTCGGAAGCCTCTTCGGGAGTTACGTTGAAAAGAGCGTGTAACTTTTCAAGGAAAGACTGTTTAATGTTGTCCATAATCGGATTAACTTTTTTTTCTGACATAATTTTCTCCTATCTGCCGTATATAACGGCGTTTTACTGTAAGTATACTGCCGGAACGTTTTTAAAAAAATCTTCTGAAAAACTCCGGAAATATAATTACATTGAGTATACTATATATTTTATCATGTTTATGTGATTTTTGCAATTGTAAAAACTGACAAATTTTTATCAACGATTTACAGATATTAACAAAAAAAGTAATAAAAATCAACATATGCCGTAGGAATGTCTTTTTTTCAATTAATAATTAAGAATGCATAATTAAGAATTATAATCAAAATTTGTGAATTATTAATTATTAATTATGCATTATGAATTGTGAATTGTTTTTCCGCTTGCAATGGAAAAAGGAATATGCTATAATAAAAACATCTAAAAAATTCATGGAGGTAATTTATGAACTCTGACCCTTGTGGGAGCCTGAAAAAAATCGAATCCGGACAGTAGCTGTTGCTCTCGGTGCTTCTGACCGGAAAATTCCGTGAAAGGAGCATTTTTAATATGATAAACTTCTACACATCTGAAAACGGCGTATTATGTCCGTGTAGCGAAAGGGTAGACGGTTGTTGGGTATCGGTGATAAATCCGACACCTCAGGAAGTCGAGAAACTCATTGAAGTGTACGGTCTCGACAGCGGTTTTGTACGTTCTTCCGTCGACGAGGAAGAATCCTCACGTATAGAGTGCGAGGACAATCAGACACTCGTTATAATAGATACTCCGGTATCTTCTATGGACGGTGAGGAAACAAGACTATTCTATACACAACCACTCGGAATTATTATCACCGAAAAAAATGTTTTTACTATCTGCGTCAAGGAAACACAGGTACTCAAAGAAGCTACTGACGGTACTATACGTAATCTGAAACCGGCATTCAAGACGAGATTCGTATTACAGTTACTGTTAAGGATAGCGGCGTTATTTTTGTTGTACCTGAAACAGATTGATAAAATATCAACGTCAGCGGAGCAGGAATTACACGACGCTATGAAAAACGAGTTACTAATGCAGTTACTGGCACTTGAAAAGTCACTCGTATACTTTTCGACGTCGTTGAAAGCCAACGAAGCGACGATTGAAAAAATATTCCGTGGACGTGTGATACGCTTATACGACGAAGACCAAGACCTGCTCGAAGACCTGCTCATTGAGATAAAACAGGCTATTGAGATGTCAAATATATATACAAGTATCCTTTCCAACATGATGGACGGTTTTTCAGCGATAATCTCGAATAATCAGAACATTGTAATGTGGAGACTTACTATAATAACGGTTATACTGGAAATACCTAATATAATATTTGCGTTCTATGGGATAAATACAGTTGATTTACCTATGCCTTATACGTGGTTTGCGATACTGCTTATGGTAGTACTTACAGGCTTGACGGCGTTTATCCTGCTGAAATGGAAAAACAAATAGCAATTAACAATTAACAATTATTAATTATAAATTTTTAATTATTAATTAACAAAAGGGGGATAACTATGAAAGCAAAAGACTTTATACTTTTTTCCGCTGTAAATTTAGTTATAGTATGCCTTATTGCCGGATTTATATATTTTGATACACATTATGCGGTAATAAATAAAAAAGTCTACCGGAACGATATTAAGACAATAAGAGGCACTAACCTTACAAAAAAAGACCGTACTGACTATTTTATAGATTTCAGAAGTACTGATGTAAGAGAAGTAAACAAATGTACTGAACTTGAGGAAATGCAATTAGAATATGCTGAAGAAAACACAATTTCACAACTTAACGATTTTCCTGATATGAAGTACTTAGAGATATTTCTTTCTTATATAGGCAGTGCAGATATTGAAAAAATCAACTCATTTAATATAGAAGAATTATACATACACGATTATACTGATGTTGATTTTACAGGTTTTAATAGTGATACAATTTCTGCTATAGAGTTATATTTCAGTGATATTAAAAATTTTGAAAAATTAGCGGAATGTAAATCACTTAAAGACTTATCTATAGTACATTCAACAATTTCTGATTATATTATAGAAGAGGGTTTCAGAAATTATGTTTTGAAAGACAGTTCAATATTTGCGGACTTCGATTATATTGAAGATTTATGGTTATCTGTAGACAGCATAGAAGATATATCGGGTATTCTTGAAATGGATTCCTTAAAGACATTGACAGTTAATAAAGAATCTGTTTCAGAAGCTGACGTGAAATTACTGGAAGACAAAGGCGTTACCGTCACTTACTACAATTAATAATTAACAATTAATAATTATAAATTTTTAATTATTAATTATAAATTGAAATTCCCTCTTGCATTATCGGAAAAAGTATAGTATAATGGTTAATGATAAAATAGGGGATT
>JAAVHK010000138.1 GCA_014799765.1 Ruminococcus sp. | reverse complement strand
GGAAACCTTATACCCTCTCCGCAAGCGTGGGAAGCGTTATAGTAACCGCTGACGAAAATACTACTCTATACAGCGTCATAAAACAGGCTGACGAAAAAATGTATGATATAAAAAAAGTACGAAAAAATTCACGCCGTGGGAAGTTCAGTTTATAATAAAAAAAAAATCGCCCTTGATTTCGGGGGTGGTTTTTTTGCGTTTCGTCTGTTAAATTATAAAAACCAATGGTTATGAAAAGTAAAAACCTAATGTAAATGATAATATAAAATTAACGAACGTACACGAAATGCACCGATACTGATACTGATACAGATACAAAGTAATTCACAATTATGAATTACTTAATTTTTTTTAATATTAACAGGCAAAATAATAATGCTCCTGAAAATTTATAGTTCTTAAAATTTTTAACTTATTTTCTGTAATGCTTTATGAAGTCCGAAAACTGTTCATATACCTGTCTTTCAAGCGGTGACGTAAGAAATTTATCACGCTTGTAAAGTACAGCCATACGCCTTGCCCTTATGCGTGCGGAAGTAATGGAAATATCACACAGGCGTGCTATATCTTCGGCGGAATGGATATCCAGTCCCCACAGTACGCAGGCGGGCGAAAGTATACCTGTTGCAAAGCGTTCTGCCTGATATTCGTCTATGTAGGGATTTACGGAAATTTCAGTATGTCCCAGTACAATATGTCCGATTTCGTGGGCTATAGTGTAACGTTTCTGCTGTATGGGCGAATCACGTACTATGATATGAAAATTACCGTGTGCATTGACGGTTATGCCCAGTTCGTTCGGCATAAGTATTCCGGCATTGTCACGGCAGACTTTTACACCCATCTGTGCAGTTATTCTTTTCAGGTCAAGCGGAAGTTCCGAAACTCCGTATTCAATCAGGAATTTCCAGCTTGCGTCTCTTGAATTTCTATAAATATTATACAAAAAAAAGCACCTCCAAGAGTTATTTTAACTGCATGAAGATGCTTTTACTATCAATCAGAAATCCGTTTCTTCCGGTAGCGTTTCTATAACTTTAAGTTCTTTTGAAGTGACTTCTTTTCTTACGGGTGTCTTGTCGGTGGTACGTGCGACTTTTATTCCGACAATCTCACGGCTTATTTCAATACCGTACATTTCCTGAAGTCTGCCTATAAGTCTGAGCTGTTCACGGTTATCAAGCGTGCGGAAAATGTCAATTAATTCCTGTTCGTTCTCCGTGAGATATGTTCCCGAATCCTTACCGGTAATCAGATATTCAACTGATACCCCGAAAAATTCAGCAAGTCTTACAACGGTATCAGGCGGAATGTTTCCTTTTTTCCATGCAGGCATAGCACTTTTGCTTGTCGCAAAACTGCCCATGACATTACTGACAGTTATATTTTTTCTGTCACAAAGGTCTATAATGTTATTGAATATTAAATGGTATTTTTCTGACTTTTTTAACATTTTTATCACCTCAAATAAAATTTTTTAAACAATAAAATTATACAAAACGACAAAATTCTAATTTTGGTACTAAAATCGCTTGACAAGTACCAGAATTGGTACTATAATATTATAAAGACTATATTCTTAATTATAATTTTAACACACGAAACGCAAAAAGTAAACAGAAAGGAAATATTTTTTTATGAAATTCGGACAGAAAATAAAATATCGCCGTGAAGAACTCGGCTACACTCAGGCGGAACTTGCACAGAAAGTACATACAACACAGCCGTATGTATCACGCCTTGAACGTGGACACTTCAACCCCTCTATGAACATGATTGTTAAAATTTCAAATGCACTTCTCATAAGCGTGGATTTTCTTCTTCTCGATGAGACGGGCTATCCGGAAAGGAGTGGCAGTTAATGGAATATCTTACCATAAGGCAGACCGCTGAATTAAAAAAATGTTCTGTGCGATATGTCCGGCAACTTTGCAGTGAAGGTAAAATAAAAACTGAAATCCAGTCTCACCCACAGAACAAAAAACCATGTTATATGATACCTGTAACGGAACTTCCCGAAGATTTGCAGGCCGTTTACTACGGTAAAAGAAAAAATATTCCGCCTGCTCCGGTCAGGATAAACAAAACAAAAAACAAAAAGACGCAAACTGAAAATCTACCGGATATTGAAGAACTCTCCGGAAAAGAACGTAATGAATTATATTTCTGGTGCGGACTTCTCAGGGAATGGCAGTCGAGACGCTCACAGTATGAAAGCAAATGCATTTTTGACAGGGATTTCATAGGCGAATGCCGTCTTAAATATCCGGATATAAAGATAAGTACTGATATTCTCTACAGAAAACTTTCCGCCTACAGAAACAACGACTATTATGGTATAATCGGCAGGCACTCTCCGTGGAATGCCGGTAAAAATTCCATTCCTGAACCTGTATGGGAAAATTTCCTTTACAACTGGCTTGACGAAAATAAACCGTCTGTAGCTATGTGCTATCGCTCTGCTGTCGACTGGACCGCCGATTTCTACCCCGAACTTCTTGAAAAAATACCTACTGAAATGACTTTCCGCAGACGTATTGAAAAAGATGTTTCTGTTTCCGTGAAAACTCTTCTCCGTGACGGCGAAAAGGCTTTCAATGACAGGTGCGTACCTTACATAATGCGTATGTACGATAAACTTTCCGCCAATTCGTGCTGGATTGCCGATAATCATACTTTTGATATACAGTCATACGGTGACGACAATAAAACACACAGGTTATATCTTACGGCTTTTCTTGACGCTAAATCCGGTGTCCTCACAGGCTGGAATATCACTGAATCACCGGATTCACAGTCAACCGTACTTGCTTTACGTCACGGAATTATGCGTTTCGGTATTCCTGAATGTATATATGTCGATAACGGCAGGGAATTTCTTACACATGACATAGGCGGACGTGGTCACCGTACAGGCGGAAAAATTTCTGCAGAAGATAATCCGCCTACTATATTTCAGACACTCGGCATTGAAATGCGTAACGCTATAGTCCGAAACGCAAAAGCTAAACCTATTGAAAGAACTTTCTGCACTGTAAAAAACCAGTTTTCAAGACTTTTCAGCGGATTCTGTGGCGGTACTGTCCTTGAAAAGCCTGAAAGTCTGAAACGTCGCATAAAAGACGGTAAATTACCTTGCGACTACGAAATAAGAGAAGTCTTTGAAAAATGGATTGACGGCGTATATAACTTACAGGCTTACGGCGGTTCGGAAACGTGTTTCAATGGTCTTTCACGCCTTGACGTATGGAACAAAACCATACGTGAAATAAGAAAGGCTCCGGAATCCGCATTAAATCTGATGTTAATGCGTACTACACGCAAGCAGAAAATTAAACGTAATGGCGTATACGTCACAATATGCGGTGAAAAGATATGGTTTACCGAACCGGAAAAAACTATCATGAATCTTGAAAGGGAAGTATATGTACGTTATAATCCGGCAGATTTGCGTAGCGTCCGTATCTATGATGCAATGTCAGACAGATTTCTTTTTACGTGGGCAGTCGCTGATAATCTCATGGCGGACTATCTTGAGGAAAATATCGAAACTCTTTCAGATGCCAACGCCGTTATACGTCAGACCAAAAAATTTGTACGTGAACAGGCTAAACTTTCAAACAAACAACGTCTCACTCTTCTCGATATGACCGTAAGAAAAGCACAGTATCGTAAAGACAACAATTTCAGTATACAGCATCCGAATAAAATCGTACCTGTGATAATAAATGAAGAATACGAGGAACTTATGGTAGCCGGTTCGGAGAACATCACAATTGACCTTGACAAAATGACCAGAAATGCGGAAATGAGGAAAAAATCTGATGTATACCGATAAACAGCAGTATTTACTTGATAAAGTTGAAAATTTTATGAATGAAAAGAATATAAGTCAGAATACAGCCGGAAAAATAATAGGCGTATCGGGTACGGCACTTTCACAGATACGTAGCGGTAAATATAAATCCAATCCGCAGAAGATTTTCGATATTATAGAAAATTATTTCAGTCAGGAACATACCACGGAATCCGCATATTCTGAAACGGATTACGTTGAGACTACTATTTCCGGAAATATATACAGGGTTATTGCAAACTGTCAGAGCCGTGGCGGTCTTGCCGTGATATGCGGTGACGCCGGTATAGGCAAGACAAAATCAGCACAGAAATTTGTTTCCGATAATCCGGCAGACAGTTTTCTTATAACTATAAATCCGTGCATAACAGGTATACGGAATCTTCTTAAAATAATCGCCGAAAGAACAGGAGCAGGTCAGGAAAAAAATATAAGTGATATGTGGTTTTCTATAGTCAACAAGATTTCTGACGGTACTGTTATTATTTTCGACGAAGCACAGCATCTTACACTGAAAACTATTGAAGTTCTCCGGAGTTTTTCAGACTATTTCAGCAACAAGGGGCAGACTTTAGGCATATGTTTCATAGGGAATCTCAATACTATATCGGCTATGGGCAATCGCAGGGCTGAATTTGCACAGATTTCAAACAGGACACGTCAGCGGAAAATATACAGAAGTACAGATATAAAGCGTGAGGACATCTGCCGGATATTTCCTGTTCTTTCGGAAAACAACATGAACGCTGAAATTGACTATCTTCTTAAAATTGCACGTACTCCGCAGGCACTCAGGGGGGCGGTAAATCTTTTTTCAAACGCTTATGACAATGAAAACTTCACGTATGCCGGACTTGTCGCAATGGCTGAATTTATGGACATGGAGGTGTGATATATGAAAATAATTCTCAATATGACGGCTTTCTATGACCAGATGGACAAACACGGTATAGAAACTATACGTCAGCTGAGCAGGGAAAGCGGTATAACGTGCGAATGTCTTTACGGTGCAGTCGACAGAGGCGTGACCTCAAAAGAAACTTACTGGAGACTTGCTAAATTTTTCGGGTGTCACGTTGAGGATTTACAGACACCCGACGAATCCCGCTGAACTGAAAAATACAACAAAATTTCACATAAATTCCGTACTTAAAAACCGCATTTTGCATGAATTTTTAAAAAGCTGTCATAAAATAAGATTTTTTCTTGAAAAATTTTTCACAATGTGCTATAATTCCAAAGGTGCAAAAATACATACAGGAGGTTATAATATGACAGCATCACAGATTTTCGCCGTCATAATATTCGTGGCAATGTTCGTACTGATTGTCATGGATAAGATTGAACGGCATTATGTAACTTTAGGTAGCGGAATACTTACACTCGTAGTAGTATTCGGCATATGCATGAGAAGCGGTTCGGCTATATGGAATACCCTCGCTTTAAAGGGATTCGCTACGAAAGACTTCTGGTATCAGGTCACGGAGAGCGAAAGCAAGGGCATTAACTGGGCGACTATTCTTTTCATAGCCGGTATGATGGTTATGGTTGAGGGCATGGCGAAAGCCGGATTTTTCCGGTGGCTGTGCATGAAGATAGCGTTTCTTGTAAAGTGCAGGACTATACCGGTATTCATAACATTCATGATTATGTCGGCAGTACTTTCAATGTTTATCGACAGCATAACGGTAATAATGTTTCTTGCGGCGGTAACTATCGAACTTTCACAGCTTCTGAAATTCAATCCTGTCCCTATGATTCTTTCGGAAATT
>JAAVHK010000137.1 GCA_014799765.1 Ruminococcus sp. | reverse complement strand
TTAAACTGGACAAATCCCGATAGTCGTGTATGCTATGAACATGAAAATCCCGATTCAAGAGATATAGAACTTGTATCAACTCAGGTTGATAACTGGGATTCTTATGACACTGTTTTTATCGGCTATCCGATATGGTGGGGTGAGGCAGCATGGGTAGTAGATAATTTTGTCAGGGAAAACGACTTTACGGACAAAAAAGTAATACCGTTCTGTACCTCTGCGAGTTCCGGACTTGGTGAAAGCGACAGACTTCTTGCGGATATGGCAGGTACCGGAAACTGGATTGACGGCAAACGTTTTTCGTCAGGTGTAGCGGAAAACGACGTCAGGGAATGGGTAAATTCACTTAGTCTGTAAACCTTGGGGTTATTACTGATAAACTAATCGGTACTTCACAAACGTAAAGGAGCAGGTTATAATATAATTACAAACAAAAAGGAGGTATGCTGTTATGGAATACGTACAGCTTAACAACGGTCTGAAAATGCCGGTACTTGGATATGGTGTTTATCAGGTCACAAAAGATGAGTGCGAGAAATGCGTTCTTGATGCACTGAAAACAGGTTATCGCCTTATCGATACCGCACAAAGCTACTTCAACGAGGAAGAAGTAGGCAACGCTATTGTAAAATCGGGCGTACCGAGAGAGGAAATTTTTCTGACAACAAAAGTATGGGTAGAGCATTACGGTTACGAGGAGACAAAAAAATCCGTCTACGAATCAATGCGGAAGTTACAGACGGAATACATTGACCTTATGTTACTGCACCAGCCGTTCAGCGATTATTACGGTGCGTATCGTGCATTGGAAGAACTCTACAACGAAGGTATTCTGAAAGCTATCGGTGTATCAAATTTTTATCCGGACAGACTGGTTGATATTGCAAGTTTCGCCGATATCGTACCTATGGTGAATCAGGTGGAAACACACCCGTTCAATCAGCAGACAGAGGCTAAAAAATGGATGGACAAATACGAAGTCCAGATTGAAGCGTGGGCTCCTTTCGGTGAGGGCAGAGGAGGTCTTTTTGAAAACCCTGTACTGACTGCAATCGGCGGAAAATACGGTAAAACACCTGCTCAGGTGATGTTGCGGTGGAACATTCAGAGGGGCGTTGTAGTACTGCCGAAGTCCGTACACATTGAACGCATGGAACAGAATTTCAACGTATTCGATTTCGCACTTGATAATGACGATATGTCAGCAATAGCCTCACTCGATACGAAAAAAAGTTCATTCTTCTCGCATTATGACCCTGCTATGGTAGAGTGGTTCGCAAAAATGGTAGAGGAACGCAAAACAAAACATGACAGTTCAAAGGAAAAGAAAAACTGGTAAAAATTTTAATCTGCTGTCCGTATGAATAATGCGGACAGTTTTTTATTAGGAGTGAAAAAATGAAAAAAAGTATTATATCAGTAATATCGGTGTTCGCCATAGGGACAATGGCATTTGTCGGAAAGGTATCAGCAGAAAATATATTTAACATTGACGATTTGAAAAATCTTAAGAATTTTCTTCTTACTGAAGAAACATCTGACTTAACAGGAAAAGATTACGATTTAAATGATGATAAAAGGTGGGACGTATTTGATTTGTATCTTATGAAAAAAGAGTTAGTCAATCAGCGGTCGGATAGAATAGAGTTCGGAAAACAGATGAAAAATGACTTTATTGTCGATAACGTACTTCATTCCGGTTCACAGGGAGATATTCATTTCAGTAGTTATATTCCCGAAAGTTACGACGGTTCTGAACCTTATGCGTTGTTTGTAACGCTACCTGGCTGGGAGGGATTGTATTTTCAGGGAACAGGTGCTAATCTTGTAGAGGGATTTCCATTTGAAGCAAGAAAATATAATGACAAAATGATTATTATTTCAACACAGCTTGATGACTGGGGTGAAACTTCCGCAAATATGGCAATTGAACTGACTGAATATTTTATTGAAAATTATAATATTGATAAAAATAAAGTATATCTTCACGGAATGTCGGGAGGTGGTGAAACAGGTTCAATTGTCATGGGGAAACGTCCGGAAATTTATACCGCATATCTTGAAACAAGTTCACGTTGGGACGGTGATTTAAATGTACTTGCAGAAGCCAGAACTCCCGTATATATGGCGATTGGGGAAAACGATACCTATTACGGCTCTGATTACCTGAAAAACGCTTATAATGAACTTTACGGATTATATACGGAGCAGGGATTATCAGACAGTGAAATAAATGATATTCTTGTTCTTGATGTAAAACCTGACGAATATTTTACTGAACGTGGTTATCGTGACCAACACGCCGGAGGTAATGCCTTTTCAGCAGATACGGAAATTATGGGATGGCTTTTCGGTAAAAGTAAATGAAAACCAGTTAAAACCTTATGGTTAGTACTTGAAAAAATTACCGGATTATGCTATAATTATACCATATTAAGAATTAATAATTATTAATTATCTGAAAGGCGGTATTTTATGTATAATCCACAACTTGAAACGTTCATAAAAGTAGCTGACTGCGGAAGTTTCAACAAAGCGTCGGAGGAGTTGTATATATCTCCACCGGCGGTCATAAAACAGATAAATCTTCTCGAATCCTCACTGAATCTGCAATTGTTTGTACGTACACACAGAGGTCTGATAATGACGGACGCCGGAAAATCTTTTTATCATGATGCAAAGTATATCATAAGCTATTGTAATGAATCCGTCAACCGTGCGAGAAACGCCATGCAGAAAGAAGAAGCTGTTATCAGAATCGGCACGTCTCCGATGACACCCGGACAGTTTTTAATGGATATGTGGTCAAGTATTCACGAAATCTGCCCTGATATTAAATTCCGGCTCGTAACATTTGAGAATACTCCTGAAAATGCAAGGGAAATTCTTAAAAACCTCGGTAAGAATATTGACATTGTAGCAGGTGCTTTTGATGATAACTTTCTTGAAAGCAGAAAATGTGCAGGACTTTTACTTTCCAATGAGCCAATCAGATGTGCTGTGTCTATCTATAATGAATTATCACAGAAAAATATTCTTTCAATATCTGATTTGTATGATAAAAATTTTATGCTTATCAAGCGTGGCTGGAATGAATGTACAGATAAGCTCCGTGATGATATTGCAGAAAATCACCCGAAAATCAATACTATAGATTTTGATTTTATCAATCTTAGTATTTTTAATCAGTGTGAAAACAGTAATGATTTACTTATGTGTATTGATAACTGGGCAAATGTTCACCCGTTGTTGAAAGTTCTTCCGGTGGACTGGGATTATAAAATAAAGTTCGGACTTCTTCATTCTCCTGAACCCTCACCGGATGTCAGACGTTTTCTTCAGGCGGTACGTCAGATAAAACCTGCTCCGGAGTGTAAACCTAAAGGTTAATACTGCATAACCAATCGGTACTTCTCATGAAGTTCCTTTTATGATATACTGGAAATGTAAAGGAAATACAATTCATTCTGCACGTGAATTACATTTGCTTTACTGGGGACAAATCATTGAAATGCTGTAGGTATGGGATTGTCCCGTACCTATGGTAAGGAGGTATATTAATGAAAATGAAAAAATTCCTGACAGGTATCGTCACGACGGTAATGTGTATGACGGCTACCGGATTCAGTACCGTCCATGCGGATACAAAAATATCATTCACAACCGAATATTTAAAAAATTTACAGGATTTTCTTCTCGGAAGAAAAACTCCTGATTTAAACGGAAAAGATTGTGACCTGAACGGTGACGGAAGAGTTGATGTTTTTGACCTTTGTCTGATGAGACAAGAATGTATAAAGTCCAATAATCAGGGAAAAACATTGGTTGTATACTATTCACTGGTACTGCCCGACGGTACGGACGCTTCCGCCAGTGCGAGCAGGGTTATAGTGGACGGTAAGCCATACGGTACAACGGAGTACATGGCGAAAGTAATACAGGAAGAAACCGGTGCTGATTTGTTTGAGATTCAGACGGTACAGAAGTACCCCGACGAATATAGAGAAGTAACAAATCAGGCATCAGAGGAAAAAGAAGCGGGATTCCGTCCTGAGCTCGCAACACACATCGATAATATTGACCAGTACGACACTATTTTTGTAGGTTATCCGAATTGGTGGGGCGATATGCCTATGGCACTGTATTCTTTCTTTGATGAATATGACTTATCCGGAAAAACTATTATTCCGTTCAATTCACACGGCGGAAGTGGTTTCTCACAGACCGTACAATCAATAGAAAAACTCGAACCTGATGCGGAAGTAAGTACCGACGGACTTTCAATTTCAAGAGGAACAGTTTTTGAATCAAGAGATACAATATCTGAATGGATAACAGACTTAGGTTATCAGAAAAATAATGCAGATGATTCACCGAAAAATCTTGTTGCATACTACTCCGCAAGTGGTACTACTGAAAAAATAGCGACTTATATCGCCGATGCAATGAACGCCGATTTGTTTGAAATAACGCCGATAAACGAATACACGGATTCCGATTTGAACTGGACAGATTCGGAAAGTCGTGTTGTGCGTGAACATAATGACCTCGCAAATGTACACGTAGAACTGGTACAGAATAAGCCGGATAATTTTGATAAATATGATAACGTATTTATAGGTTATCCGATATGGTGGCAGGAAGCATCATGGGTTGTCAACGATTTTGTCACGGAGAACGATTTCACCGGAAAAAATGTAATACCGTTCTGTACTTCCATGAGTTCGCCGTTAGGAGCAAGCGGTACGAAACTTGCTGAAAAATCCGGTACTGGAAACTGGCTTGACGGTATACGCTTTACAAGTCGTTCTTCCGAAGAAGACGTACAGAAATGGGCAAAAGGTCTTGACCTGACAAAACCGGTAACCGCCAACAAAACTCTGATTGCATATCTTTCATATCCGTTATCAGACGGTACAGATGCTAACGGAAGTGCAAGCCGTGTGATTGTTGACGATAAATTATATGGTTCTGTAGAATATATGGCAAAAATCATTGAAAAAAATACAGATGCAGATGTATTTGAAATCCAACCGGCAGAAAGCTATGGAAATGATTTCAATACAGTTGCAGACCGTGCTTTAGATGAACAGGAAAACAATATACTCCCTGAGCTTCTGAACCATATTGAAAATCTTGACCAGTATGATACAATTTTTATCGGTTATCCGGTATGATGGTATGATATGCCACAAATGATGTACAGTTTTTTCGATGAATACGATTTCAGTGGCAAAACAATTATACCGTTCAATAGTCATGGCGGAAGCGGATTTTCCGGCTCTGTTCAGAAAATAGCCGGTCTTGAACCTGATGCAGATGTGAGAACAGACGGTCTGAGTATTTCGAGAACTGTTATGGCAACTTCTGAAGAAAATATTGTAAACTGGCTTGAAAAAATCGGCATGAAAAAAGTATCGTAATAATCAGATACTCCCTTAATATACAAAAGGCTGTTTGTTGGCACAGACAGCTTTTTGTTGTATAATAATAACATAAAAATTCAGGAGGTGACAGAATGTCAGGGAAAACGATTTCTTTATTACTTACCGGAATAATATTTCTTACATCATGCGGTAAAATCACATATGACAAAGAACCGCAGAACAAATCATTTTTTGCAATGGATACATATATGAGTATCACGGCTTACGGAAAAAATGCCGAAACAGCTTTAAATCAGGCGGAAGAAAAAAGTATCAGAACTGGAAAACCTATGGTCTGTAACAAAGAAAAACAGTGAAATTTATAAAATAAATCATAGCAATGGGGAAAGTGTTGCCGTAAGTGTAATGCTGTATGCAAAAAGTGAAAGTACTGCACGCAAAAAGTGAAAAAAACCGAACAAAACCGAATAAAGCCGTGAAATACATGGGAAATTATGATACATAACTGAATATTAAGTGGGAAAAAATGAAAAAACTTGAAAAGATTTTTTCACCTGCTCCATAAAATAAAACTCCGTTCCTGGTAAGCAAGAACGGATTTTTTTTAATTTATGAGAGTTTATAATTGTATTTCTTTCTTTAAAGTTTCATTTTCCAGTTTTAAGATAGTTATTAAATTTTTTAAACAACAGTCCTGAAACTGATTTTTTTCTAAATGACTAATCAGACGACTATTGATATTTATAAATTTACGTTTGCTAATCAATACAATCTGTGGAAGTTCTTCATCAAGCTTTATGTCGGTAATGAATCCAGAAATTTCTTTTTCAAAGTCAATAAGAGTTACAATAATTTTGTACTGTGTCTCTGTATTTCCTTTCAATTTATCACTCATTACCATTCCGGAAAGTGAATTAACAGTTGATACAACGCTATTCAGATACATTTGTGCTTTACATAAAAAATTCATTTTCTTTTACCCCTGTTATGTTTTCAAACTTATTACTCCGGCTATAAAACGTCTTGAAACTCCGTTACTGATAAACAAGAACGGAGTTTCAGAAATTTATGAGAGTTTACGTGAATAGCTTTACTGTGTTTCTTTTAGTAATTCTTCTTCAGATACAGCCTGTGAAACAACAATAGCGTTTTTCTTATTGTTAAGTACAAATGCGTCGTAATAAATACGTCCTTCACATAACCAACCGCTTATTCCTGGTGGATTGTCATGTGTCTTGTACTCTGCAAGCTTTACCGGACTTACTGTAGCCATAGGGTGAGTTATAATAAAATTCGTTCTTTCCGGTAAATAATCGCTTGGAACTACTATAATATTTATTCCGTCGATTTTAGCTATACTTCCGGTTACTGCAACATTGTTGACTTTATCACCGTACCCTGTGAAATTCCTGTCACTTTTCATAAGCATATAAAACGCTGGTGAAACAAATGCTATTCTGTTTTCAGTCGGTACTTTATTTTCAATCAGCACAACGGACGCTTCAATAAAACTCTGATAAGCATTTTTATCTGTTATAATCTGTTTCAAAACAGTTCCTGCATTTTTAGCCATTACATTTATGCGGTACTTATCAACAGTGGGCGTTACAACCTCGTCAATCTGCCTCTGTAAAGCGTTTCCTGCACTGTTTGCAAGCACTGTATCTTCATGATTTCCCCTGTCAATCGTGAATGTAAATGACTTGTCCTGAGTGAGTGTGAGCGACTGTACAGCATTTCCTAACTCTTTGGCTATTCCGTATCTGTTGGAGGCTGATTCCCTGTTATAATCATTCAAGGGTGCCGTTTCAACGGAATAAATATTTATTTTATTAACTCCGTCAAAACTGTAGTTTCTGTTGACGGCTGATTCCGTAACGGACGCAACCTTAAAGCGTTCATCAACCTGCACTTCATACTTTTCAGCATAATTTATATCCGGCATTTAAAATCTTCCTTTCCTTATTCAATAGGTGGTCTTTTTCCTGTAAATCCGGCTAAAAAACCTTTTTTATCCCTTATTCCTGACATTCCGGTAGTTG
>JAAVHK010000136.1 GCA_014799765.1 Ruminococcus sp. | reverse complement strand
TTCCGAAACGTCAATATCAGATATTTCCGGCGGTCTGTAACCTGAATTACTGTATTCCGGCTGATAATCACCAAAATGCATATTTTTTTCTGAAAATATATTTTTTCCGGCGGAATTGAGTTTCTTTATAATATCGGAAGTCTTTCCGGAATTTTCAGTACAGGTATATATAAAATCCTGTGAAATATCAAAACTGGTTATTCCGGTGGGAATATTTCTTTTCCGACGTGATTTTTTCTTGTCGGAAATAAAATGATTCCGGATATTTCCGGCTGTACGTCCGGAACGGTTTGCCCCGAAAAATCCGGTAAAATCGCCTTTACTGCTGAACATCATACAACCGGTTGTTACATTTCCGGAAATCACGTAAATATTTCCCGATTTGTCAACGAGAATTTTTTCCGGAAGAAAATTCTTGTTCTGGTCATATATTTCGGAAACAGGTTTTTTTATTTCCGTAATAATGCAGGAATCTAAACCGGAAACTATTACTCTTGAATTTCCCGTATCGGCAATATAAATTTTTTCACCGGAAATATAAACTCCCTCCGGATTATTCAGGTAAGTTTCTGTGCCGTCGGGAAAAATAAAACTGTCATAAATTTTTACTATATTTTCAGGATTACTGTCAAGAACTAAAATTCTGTCATTACCGGTATCGGCTATATAGAAATTCTCACCGCTGTAAAAAATATCCTGTGGTTCGTCCATGTCAAAATAAAGTACGTTTTCAACGTCGTATCCGGCTTGCGATGGTATTGCATTGCCCATGTAGTCGTAATTATATGCCGAATACGCTTTAAACGGTACGGCGAAAACAATAACACACAGAAATATTATAAGAAATTTTTTCATAAACTCACCTAATTTTTTATACCGGAATATGTCATTGTTTCTATTATCTGACTTTGTGCAAGTGTGAATATTATCGCCGGTGGTAATAACATAAAAACCGCTCCTGCCATGGATATACCTGCTCTTGCAAGACCTGTCACTGAAATCTGATTTATGACAGTCGGAAGTGTTTTGTATTCCTCGTGAAATATGAATGCTCCTGACTGCATATTCCACGACGACTGAAACGCAAATATAATTAAGGTCATCAATGCCGGTTTCTGATTTGGAATGACTATCTGCCAGCATATCCGGAACAAACCTGCTCCGTCGGTTTTTGCGGAATCTATTATGGAATCCGGTATCTGACTTATTGACTGTTTCATTAAAAAAAGTCCCACCGGTGAGGCTATCGACGGCAGAATCAATGCGGATAAACTGTCAATAAGTCCGAGTTTATTTATTATCACGTACTGCATTATGTAGATAACATTACTCTGATACAGTAAAGATATTACAATTATCCTGTTTATCAGATTTCTTCCGGCAAACTGACATTTTGCCAGTACGAATCCCGCCATTGATATTATGACGGTCTGCAAAAAAGTCACCGAAACTGTAACCGTCAGACTATTGAAAACATATCTCGAAAACGGTACTCGATTCTGTCGGATAGCCTCAAACATTTCCGTGAAATTATTAAGCGTCGGTCTTGATGTATATATTTCAGGCGGAAACATAAAAAGTTCTTCCGGTGGCTTTACCGACATCACTACTGTAAGATATACCGGAAAAAACATGAACGCTCCCGATATTACAAGAAATATGAATAAAATAACATTTCCGGATTTTTTTTTCAATTCAATCAGTATCCTTTCCTGAAATTTTTTCGATAATCCGGTTGACAAAATACATTACTGAAAATAATATCATGCATATCGCCGACGCATAACCCATTTCATAGCGTACCCACCCATAATCATAGGCGTGTGTCATTATCGTATGGGCGTTATAGTCGGTACTCGGAAAGCCTACTATATTCTGTATGACCGTTCCGGCAGTAAATGAACTGACTATCTGCATAACTCCGGCAAACATAAGATGCGGTTTCATGGACGGTATTGTTATATATATTAACTCCTGAAATCTGTTACTTATACCCTCTACCGCTCCTACCTCGTACATTGTACGGTCTATACCTCGCAGACCGGCTCGCATTGCCAGAAAACCTGCTCCCAGTGAAAGCCACATCTGTACTATAACCGCAGTAAACAGAATATATCGTCCGTCCGTAAGCCACTGTATCGGAGATGTAATAATTCCGATACTTATTAAAAGCGAATTTATATAACCGTTCATGTCACCGCTGAAAATAATTCTCCATACGCTGTATACGTTCGCCATTGACGGTATGTAAAATATTACCGTGAAAAAATTCCCGATTCTGTGTGGCATACTGTCTATAAGCCATGCGATTATAAAACATATCACGTAACTGACAAGTCCGCTGAAAAACGCAAATACAAGTGTTATCCGGACAGACTTCATGAAAATTTTATCCGATAAAAACAATGCCGTATAATTTGAAAGTCCTGTAAATTTCGGTGTCTGAATGATGTTGAAATCCGTAAAGCTGACCGGTACGGACATTAAAACCGGTATGACCGTGAACACCACAAACAATATCATGAACGGCATAAGCATTAAATAACAATCCATATTTTTCTTAAATTCCTGCCGGATTTTCCTGAACAAAATAAATCACCTCATTTACGGGTATTTTTCCGTAAAATCTCGTCATTGATGTCATTATTGTACCATAAAATAGTATCACGTGGATTTGCGTTATTATTGACGACTTCACGGAATGCATACATTATATTTCTTGTCACGGAATAGGAAGCCGGTATTATCGGAATTTCTTCCAGTTCGTCACGCTGTGCGGAAATCCTTGAAAGTTCGTCGGCTGACCACGATAATTTTTCAAGAGCTTCTGTATTTGCGGTATAAAGTCTGCCCATAGTACCGAATAAACTTTCCGTCTGACTGCATAAATCAATCTGAGTTTCCGTTTCTGTAAACCATTTCACATATTTCCATGCGGAGTTTAAATTTTCCGTATCGCTGAAAATAACTGCTCCCGATACGTCAGAATTAGCAGTATGTCTGACTTCGCCGTTTATGACAGTCGCCGGTACCGGACAGAAATTCCATGAATTTTTTAATTCCGGTGCAACGTCCGTAAGCTGTCCGTAAAATGAACAGTCGGCTATTACAAGAGGATATTCACCGGTACGGAATCTGTTAAACACATCATATGACTGTTCAAAACTGTATTCTGTATAGAAATCAGTCCACATTTCAAAAGCTTCGGTAGCCCCGACTGTATCAAATTCTGACCTGTCAAGATTCGGATTATAATAATTAATACCTCTCTGCAACATCAACAATGCGAATGTGTTTCCGGTTTCCGTGGAGGGCGAAACATCTGTTGACGGCAGAACAAGTCCGGCAGACATATATTTCCGCTGAAGTGCCGGTAACATATCAATTAAATTATCCCACGTTTCCGGCGGTGTGGTATAACCGAGTTCCTTTAAAATATCAGTACGGTAGAAAAGCAACGGAAAATTCTGAGTTATCGGGATTCCGTAAACTCCGCCGTTGTATTGGTAATGTGTCATTGCATTTTCCTGAAAACGTCCGGTAATTTTCTGATAGTCGTCAAACTGTGATACGTCCGTAAGCAATCCACGCATAGCAAGATTGACCGGATATTCACCGCCGGTAAATAAGGCTATATCCGGAGATTTTCCGGCAAGTGATGCCTCTGCTATTCCGCCGGTCACGAGATTTACCGCTACCGGTATTCCGGTTTTTTCAGTGAAATTTTCCGAAAGTTCCATGACAATTTCTGCCTGTTCACGTCCGGAATTTACCCATACTTCAATGACATCTTCTCCGGAAACGTCCGACAATAAGGAATAATCCTCAGAAAATGACCCGAAAAATGAACGTATTGCAAACCATATCTTTTTGAAGAAATTTTCCTTACAGGACGGAAATTCAACGCCATATGTGGCAAACTCTATGTAATCTATTTCAAGTGGCTGATTTCTGCATTCAAGTGACCATCCCGAAAGTGATATTATATCTGACTTTATCTGTGTGAGGTATTCCGGAATTTTAAGCGGTTTTTCTATGCATTTGTCAAGAATTACGGTCATATTTTCTATAACATATGCTTCCGAACCTTTACTGCCGGAAATTTTTTCGATTCCGGACTGAATTTCTTTAAGTTCCGAAGATATTCGCTGAAAATTTTCCAGTAAATTGGGAATTTTTTCATGTACATAATAATCCGTATACTTATCCGGAGAAGTACCGGTAATCATGAGGATTTTTCTGTAACAGTCATTTATTTCAGAAAGAATATCGTTCAGATGCCGGATATATTCACCGATTTCACCGGTAGTACATTCAAGTGTTATAGTGTGGTCACGGTCTGCTGTGAGATATATATAAATGTTTTCGTTATCCGCCGACGGTGTAATAATTTCCCATTTTTTACTGTAATTGAATTTAATGTCATTCAGTTCCTGACATGGTACTTTATCGTCAATATACAGACGGCGGTTTGACGCAAACCCCCGCATTTCGTTCTGACGGTACTTTATGCCGATTTTATACCAGCCGTCATATTTTATATCTTGTTGTGGGATAGTCCACGTTGCAGACTGAAGAGGTTTTTTCCAGTTACCGTCACCGAAAGTATTGTACAGAATTTTAACAGGATCAGCCGGTGAAACGTTATAATGCGAATTGTCACAAGTCGGATATAAAGTGCGGTCTGATTTATAGACAGCGTTTTCCGCTTCAATCCGGAAAATATTTTCAGGTGTGGTGTCAATATCAGCTCCGGAAATATATTCCTTGTAAACCGGAAGTTTTTCCGGATTACAGAAACTGAATTTTTCAATCCCGAAACAGGCACGTTCCGAAGAGAATTTTATTTCATGATGACCCTTTTCAAGATAAAATATAAGAGGTTCGCTGAAAAGTCCGTCAACGTCCATAATATAGGAATTTTTCCACATTTCTTTCTGTATCTGTCCGGAACGTATCTGATTTCCGTGCGAATCCGTGAAAATTTCCTTTTCACTGACCCATGTTTTATTCAGGGTTATCCGTGATGCTGTATCATATGGGATTTCACCATCTATTAAAAGCGAAAATTCTATTGAAGATGTTTCCGACTTCAATGGCAGATACGTAATATTCATACAGTAAATGCCGGTTTCCTGAACGTCCACATCATACGATACCTCACCGGAAGAACTTTCCCATACAAGAACATTTTCACGTACCGAAAATTTATCGTTTTCCGCTGAAACGTAATCGCTTCCGGAAACTTCAATGACACACTCCGGACGGTTTTCACCACAGTAAGTATCGTAATATCTGCTGTATGAAATTTCAGTGTTGTTTTCCTGAATGGGATAGTATGCATCATAAAGAAGTCCGGCGGAATATACCGGAAATTCAGTCCGGATACAAAAAACAATAAAGATAAATATTATAACTCTGGACAGAAATTTATTTTTCAAGACATTATCACCCGATATTTTTTTAAAATAATTATATCAACTTTTTAACAGACTGTCAAGAAAAAAAGACGGTTTATTAAAAAACCGTCCGTAAGATTATTCAGCTGAAAATTTTTTTATTTCTTCCTGTACGATATTTTCCATATCGCACAAGACCTTATATTTAGCCCGTTCCGGAGTAAGTCTGTAAAGTTCCACAAGTTTTTTTTCGTCCTTGCTTATGTCGCTACGATATTCGCCCAGAAGTATATAATCAATCGAAGTATTAAGATAGTCGGCAATTTTAATAAGAATGTCACCATTCGGCAGACTTCCTTTTTTCCAGTTACCAGTACTTCCGGTGGCTATACCTAATCTGCTCAGCATATTGGTTACGGTTGTTCCGTTTTCCTTACAAATTCCACGTAATCTTTCGTAAAAATTCATAAATATCACCTCCGTATTTTGTAAACATTCTACAAACTTATGAAAATGAATAATTTTCTCTTGACAAATTCATAAAAATGAGTATAATATAATTATAGACAGAAAACAAAAAAATATTACAGCTTAACTATATATTATAGCATAAATCCGGCATTTCTGCAAGAAAATTGTCGAAATTTGTATAATAATGTAGAAGTTGTATATTTTTTTCAAAACAGGAGTTTATAAAATGATAAAATTACTGATTTTCGCTATGCCCTTAACGGCTTTTTACTTGCCGTCCATACTAAGTTAAAATACGCTTTACAGGCGTATTGATACAATTGATACGAAAGGAGGCTATACAAAATGGGAGTACTTATCGCTATTGGTGCAGCATCAGGAGTAGGAGCTATTTTATTATCCTTCCTTGACTGATATGAAACACTAAACAAAAAAACGTCGTTATGATTCGCTCTGACGGTTGTTTTTTGTTATACGGATTTGTGCATTGATACAGTTATACAAGCCATAACAAATATTTTTCCGGTATTTTTAACAAACTTTTGTTATAAAATAAAATTTTCAGTCCGATATTAATATAATGTTTTAACTGATTATATGACAGTAATATTTCCGGAATATTACTAATTATGCATTATCAACAACTTATATAATAAATCTCAAATCCTTTACTGACATATTGTACAATCTGATACAACTATTGACAAAATGAAACCTTTATGATATAATTTTAATATCACATTGTGATAATATTTTCTAAAAGGAGTAACAATTTATGGAAAAAGTCCTTGAAGTAACCGGACTTACAAAACAGTACACCAAAGTGCTGGCGGTTGATAACGTATCGTTTGAAATCGGCAAAGGTGAAATATTCGCTCTTATAGGTCCTAACGGAGCAGGCAAAACGACTACTATAAGAATGATTTCCACGCTTCTGAAAGCCACGTCCGGCGATGCCGTCATAAACGGTTACAGTATCAACAAAGAACCCGAAAAAGTCCGTCAATGTATAACTTATCTACCCGACGAAGCAGGAGCTTACAAGAATATGACCGGTATTAATTATCTTAAATTCATGGCCGGGCTTTTCTGTACAGACCCGAAACAGATTATAGACTGTGTAAACCGTGCTAAAAATATATGCGGTCTCGGTGAAAGACTTAACGACAAAATAGGCAGTTACAGCCGTGGCATGATTAGAAAACTACTTCTTTCAAGGGCAGTAATGACACGTCCGAAACTTGCCATACTCGACGAACCTACAAGCGGTCTTGACGTTCTGAACGCTATTGAAATCCGCAAAATGATTAAAAAACTGGCTCGTGAAGAAGGTATGTCATTTCTGTTATCGTCGCATAATATGCTTGAAATAGAGTTCGTTTCTGACCGTGTGGGTATTATCGCAAAAGGACATCTCATGGTTACCGGCACAGGTGAGGAACTCAAACAACGTTACAACGCCGAAAACCTCGAAGAAGTATTTGAAAGGGTGGTAATTGAGAATGAAATTCATTAACCTGCTTCAGAAAGAACTCAAAGAACTCATAAACGCTCAGATGATTTTAGGACTTGTCGCCATACTCGCTATACTGTACATAACAGGAATGGCAAGCAAAGTTGCAATAGATGACGCTATTGAAGACAGTACAAACCCTAAAATAAGTATCAGTGACCTTGATAATACAGACTTTACAAATAGTCTTATAGAATCTCTTGAAAATGCCGGTGCGGAAGTCACGGAGTTTGAAGTTTCCGGTGACAATTATGCTTCCATTCTCGAAGAAAACGATATTAAAAATATTATAATTATTCCGGCTGGTTTCACCGCTGATATTGAAAACGGTCAGAAACCGGAAATTATTACAGCTTCACGCATGACTTCCGCTTCTACAATGTCAAATCTTTCGACCGGCTCTTCCGGTGCTTTGGCAATTATCAACAACATCATAGCAAACAAAATAGCAACGGAATACGGTATGTCACCTGAAGACTTTGAACTTATGGAAAATCCGATAATACTTAACGAAAATACAGTCGTAGCAGATAAATCAGCCCATGTTTCTTCGGAAGCAATAATGAACAAAATAATGATGCAGAATATGTTACTGCCTATCATAGTATTCATACTTATCATGATGACATCACAGTCACTTATAAGTTCGATATCCAATGAAAAGTTAGACAAGACCCTTGAAACTCTTCTTTCCGCACCTGTATCACGTTCTTCAATAATTACTGCAAAAATGCTTGCGGCTGCGGTAGTTGCATTGATAAACGCCGGTGTATATATGTTAGGATTTTCAGGATTTATAAAAAATGCCTCCGGACAAACTGAAGATTTAGTTTCAGGTATCGCCGGTGACGTTCTTTCGGCGGACGAAGCTATAAAACAGTTAGGACTTTCACTTTCAGTAAGCGACTATGTACTTGTCGGAATACAGTTATTCCTTACTGTAATGATATGTCTTTCCGTATCAATAATGCTTGGTGCGTTGGTAAATGATACAAAATCTTCACAGATGGTTATAATGCCGATAGTCATGCTTGCTATGATTCCGTATATGATATCAATGCTTACCGATATAAACACACTTCCGACAGCATTAAAAATACTCGTTTACGCCATACCGTTCACACATACATTTTCCGGAATATCTAACATTATGTTCGGAAATATGACAATGTTCTATATCGGTATAATATATCAGGCTGTCATATTTGCAATATGTATGTTCTTTGCACTCAGACTTTTCAACTCAGACAAAATTCTTACAATATCGCTGAATTTCGGTCAGAAATCAAAATATAAGAAGTCAAAAAAATCAGTTGTTGATTAATTATGAAAAAGTTTACAGCCATTCTTGTTATGACCGCTATGTTGTGTACGTCCGTATCGTGCGGAAATGATATAGCAGACGAAGTTACTGACGAATCTTCCATAACGTCAGTTTCAGAAGAAACTACAGAAGAAATCACTGAAGCCGAAACGGAAGAAATATCTAAAACTTCCGTGGAGGGTTCGGAAGAATATGCGGAAGTTATTGAAAAT
Source organism: Ruminococcus sp. (assembly GCA_014799765.1). Lineage (GTDB taxonomy): Bacteria > Bacillota > Clostridia > Oscillospirales > Ruminococcaceae > Ruminococcus. The sequence goes on along the minus strand of JAAVHK010000136.1, from coordinate 51,409 downwards.
TTCCTTGAATGCCAAAACAAAAACAGTGATACTGTAATAGAGTTATGCTTTCCGGACAAATATTATGATACAATAAGAGTACTTTATAACAATGACCTTTTTTCCTTATACGGCATTATAGACTTTATCAATTCAGTTGACGTAGGTCTTATAAGTATTGATTCCGTAGAACCAGTATCAGAAGAATATATACCATATTTTAACATATATTACGGTTGTTATCAGCTTTTGTACGAATATATCGAGGAAAACGGCACGGAAAATCCCGATATAGATAAACTTTCTGAACTTATGTCAACATCTATACCCATAGATGAAATGCCTGATATATATTTCAATATAGAAAAAGCCGTAACTGTCTACTGTACAATATCCCGTGAGTTCAATGACGGTACAGAAGACCCCGAATATGAAAAAATTGTAAATACAGAATACACCCTATACTATATTGACGGCGAGGGCTGGAAACTTGATTTTATTACAATGGGACACATGTATCATGCAGAAGAGGAATTTGTATTGGACGAACTAAGAAGCCTTTACAGTGCCTCCGAAACGGTACTGTCCGGACTGGCGGAAACAGGTACGGAAATTCCGGAAAATTGTATTATCTGTTCCGACAGCAGTAGAAATTACAACATTACCGACGAATTTTTAAATACATTCGATACCACACTTGACAGCTGTTATCAGAAAAAAGACGGCTTTGACTATTTCATAATGATAAATGACGGTGAACTTGCCTGTGTATCGGGACAGTATGCCACAAAACCAAAGTTTTATAGGGCATATCCGACTGCATATTTTTACGACGAAGACGACTATGTAGTAGAAACTTATGACGAACGTTATAATCTTTGCCTCGAAAGAATGAAAAACGGTCTGCCACAATCCTATATGAGATAATCATACTTACAAACCGGACGTTCAGAAATGAATGTCCGGTTTTTTGTTTCGTATGTTAATTTTCTTCCTTGTTTATGAAATCGGCTACTATGAAGCGTGGACGTTGTTTAACTTCTGCATAAATCTTGCCGACGTATTCGCCTATTATTCCCAGACACAGAAGCTGTAAACCGCCTATCAGCCATACGGAACACATGGTACTTGACCAGCCGTCTATAGACAATCCGGCAACTTTTACAATAAAACTCCATATGAACGCAACTATACTTATGACAAACATTATAAATCCTAATGACGTTATCATTTTTAACGGTTTTGTACTGAATGAAGTTATTCCGTTTATCGCAAATGCAAGCATTTTTTTCAGCGGGTACTTACTTTCACCGGCGAAACGTTCATGACGTTCATAGTAAACATTGCAACTCTGGAATCCTATTGTGGGAATCATACCACGCAGAAACAGATTCACTTCACGGAAATTTGCAAGTTCCTGTAATACTCTCCTGCTCATAAGACGGAAATCGGCGTGATTATATACGACATCTGCCCCCATTACTTTCATGAATTTATAAAAACTTTCCGCCGTGAATCTCTTGAAAAAAGTATCAGTTTTTCTTGCACTTCTCACACCGTATACAACCTGATTGCCGTTATAGTATTCCTTTACCATAGCGTCGATAGTGTTTATATCGTCCTGTAAATCGGCGTCCATAGTGATAGCCATATCACAAATATCTTTTACTGTCATTAATCCGGCGAGAACGGCATTCTGATGTCCGCTGTTATGTGCGAGGTTTATTCCCGAAAAAAATTCCGGACTTTCTGTGTGTAGTTCCTGAATAATCTGCCATGTAGTATCTTTTGAGCCGTCATTCACAAATACAACACGGCTTTTCGGGGAAATGAGTTTCTGACTGATAAGTGCTGTATATTTTTCCTTTAACTGTTTAGCGGTTTCGTGCAGAACTTCCTGTTCATTGTAGCACGGAACTACCATATATAAAATTTCTGGTTTATCCATGTTTTTTATAACCCTTTCTTTTTTTATTTATACAATTATAACACATAACAGACCGGCTGTCAATATAAAGTTTAAAAACGGGAAAATTTATCCTGAAATATAATTTTAATTTTTAATCTGAAAAATTATAAAATAACTCTTGACAAATCCGGAACTTTGTGATATAATATCATACAGAGCATTGCAACAGCTCTGATTCAGGGATTGATTCCGGAATATAGATGTGTGGGCCCTGTGCAACAAGACCCCGTGAACCATGTCAGGCGGGAGACCGAGCAGCATTAAGCGGATTGTTTTGTGTGCCGCAGTAAGCCTGCACATCTATGCTCCGGAATTTTTTGCAGAAGAAAGGAAGTGTTTCCGGTGTATAAGGCACTTTACCGCAAGTGGCGACCTATGACATTTGATGACGTAATCTCACAGCAACATATAACTGATACCCTTAAAAATCAGATTACAAGCGGTAAAACAGCACACGCTTATCTTTTTACAGGCTCACGTGGTACTGGCAAGACTACCTGTGCAAGAATCCTCGCAAAAGCCGTAAACTGTCCGAATCAGAAAGACGGTAAACCTTGTCTTGTATGCGATATATGCCATGATGCCGATAACGGTTCTCTGACCGATATTGTAGAAATAGATGCCGCTTCAAATAATGGTGTCGACGACATTCGAGACCTCCGTGACGGTGCTGTATATACTCCGGAAAGATGTTCATATAAAATTTATATCATTGACGAAGTTCATATGTTATCAACAAGTGCGTTCAATGCACTTCTCAAGATAATGGAAGAGCCTCCGGCATATGTTATGTTCATACTTGCTACAACGGAAATCCACAAAGTACCGGCAACTATCGCCTCACGCTGTCAGCGGTACGATTTCAGAAGAATACGTCCGCAGGATATAGCCATACGTCTCAGATATATAGCCGGACAGGAAGAACTTAACCTAACTTCCGACGGTGCTTCACTTATTGCGAAACTCGCTGACGGTGGTATGCGTGACGCTGTTTCACTGCTTGACCAGTGTTCAGTATGTGCCGAAGTAATCAACGCCGAAACCGTTTCCAATACCGCCGGTATCGCCGGACGTGAATATTTATACGAAATTCTTGACGCATTATCCGTCAAAGATACCGCAAAAGCACTTTCTGTAACAGGAAGTCTTTACGATATGTCCAAAGACCTCATACGCCTGTGCGAAGAACTCATAACACAGTTAAGAAATATTATGCTTATTCAGGTATCGCCACAGACCGCAGACGCCCTTATTGTATGTATGCCCGAAGAACTCGAAAAACTCAAATCGCTTGCCGGAAATTCCACTACAGAAGATATAATGTTTCAGCTTTCGGCATTGCAGAAATGTCGGGAAAATATGTCCCATGTAATGAACAGGCGTGTTGAATTTGAAATGACGTTGATAAAATTATGCGGAAATAAAAATAATTCTCCGGAAACTATTGACAATTCTGAAATTTATGATAAAATAAAACAGTTGGAGAATAAACTGAACTCCGTTTCTGCCGGAAATTTTCAGCGTTCTGTACCTTCTCCGCCGGAAGTCCTTACCGCTGACAGCCCTGTACGTGAATCTGAACCTGTCGCAAATGTGGATATAAAATCCCTCAGACCTGAAGATATGATACCGTGTTCACGCTGGGACGAAATTATAGAAGAACTGCAAAAAGCTAAACCTGACCTCGCCGGTGTACTCGTCGGCTCTTCCGCTACAACCGCCGGAAATGTTATATTTATAGATGCCGTAAACCGTCTTTTTATAACGCTTTTCAAGAATAAAAAGGAAAATGCTGTAGTTCTCGGAAACGTCATAAATAAAATTCTTGGTCAGCGATACGCCATAAGGGCAAAATGTACAACAACTATCGAACAACAGAAAAATATGGCAGAAATGCTTCTGCAAAAAGCCAATGAGTTACACATTGAAACTGTTGCCGACAATAACCAATAATTTTTTATCAAAGGAGTAAAAGAAATGAAAGCAAGAATCCCGAAAAATGCAGGCGGAAACGCTCAGAACATGAATCAGATGATTAAACAGGCTCAGAAAATGCAGGACCAGATTACTGAATTACAGGAAGACATCGAAGAAAGGGAATTTTCCGCTGTAGTCGGTGGCGGTGCTGTTGAAGTCGTTATCACCGGCAAGAAAACTATAAAATCACTGAATATCAGTCCGGAAGTCGTTGACCCTGAAGATATTGATATGTTACAGGATTTAATTATAAGTGCTGTCAACGAGGCTGTAAACAACGTCGAAACAACTACCGAAGCTGAAATGAGCAAGATTACCGGTGGTGTTTCAATACCTGGTCTTTTCTGATGGCTGACCATAACGCCTTACCGCTGATAATACTTGCCGAAAAGTTCGCCTCACTCCCAGGAATAGGCATGAAAACAGCTCAGCGACTGGCATATTACGTTATGTCAATGACCGAAAAAGATGTGGAAGATTTTGCGACGGCTCTTGTAAATGCCAAAAAAACCGTACACAGATGTAAATGCTGTATGAATCTTACGGAACGTGAAATATGTCCTATATGCTCTTCCGACGGACGTGACAAAAATATAATATGTGTCGTGGAAGCCCCGAGAGATGTAACGGCTTTCGAGCGTACAAGGGAATATCATGGTGTGTATCACGTACTTCACGGACTTATTTCACCGTTAGACAATATAACCCCCGACAAGATACACATAAAGGAACTCATTGCAAGAATTTCAGACGGAAAAACCAACGAAGTAATAATGGCAACAAATCCGACTGTCGAGGGCGATACTACTGCTATGTATATAGCCGGACTTCTCAAACCGTTAGGCGTGAAGGTAACAAGGCTTGCATTCGGCTTACCGGTGGGCGCTAATCTCGAATACGCCGACGAAGTAACTTTATATAAGGCACTCGAAAACAGAAACGATATGTAAAAAAAGGACGGTTTAAGCCGTCCTTTTTCAATATACACGATTATATATATTTCTGCCGTCCCTGATAATTTTTTCAATCATTTCCGGATTATATTCATTACGGATATTTTCCGGCAGTCCCGAACCGTCAATATTGCCGTAATAATCCTCACCGTTTCCGTCGGTAACCATAAGCGAACAGTTTTCACTATCGGAGAATCTCACACTGAAAGTATATTCATTTTCCTGATAACTGCAATCAAGGAATTTTGCATGGAAATCTGTTGAAAAATCCCAGAATGACGGCATTTCCTGATGTGGCAGTACGTATGTTATGTTATTTTTCCGTAAAATATAATAACGTTCCGAACTTTCGGAAAATCCGAGTGAATATATGTTCTGACTGAAATTTTTTTCAAGACTGTTTTTCCGTGATACCCATATGATACCATATACAGAAAGAGTTATAAGCAAACATATAATTATTACTGAAATAACTATAAATACTGTGCGTTTAAACCTGCTCCATTTTATGCCTACTGCTGTTTTTTCTGAAATTTCATTTACCATTTCCGCATCTTCCCTTAAAAGCCTGTCCAGCGATACGCCGAAGCGGTCACTTATTTTTACAATAGTATTCAGATCCGGATAGCTTTTACTGTTTTCCCAGTTTGAGACAGTCTGTCTTGTAACGAAAAATATTTCTGCAAAATCCTCCTGTGACATATTGTTTTCAATCCGTATCTGCCGTATTGATTTACCTATGTTCATAGAAATTCACCTCCTTGTGAGATTATTATAAACCGGAATCCCTGAAAAGTAAAGCAACAAACCTTTTACATCTGACGCAAATATTCTTTGCGTACCGGTTTATCGCCGGAAATTTAACACGCCGGATACAAAAAAAGCCGGAAGAAATCCGGCTTCTGAAATTATACTTTTTTCTTGATGGTCCTTTTAACGATACCTTTAAGACGTTCACAGGTATCATTTGGAAATTCCGTCACAAACCTTACGGCGTGTGCGTGTGCTTCTTCCTGAGGAAGTTTAAGAAAATTATGGAAAAACATATATACTTCATTGAAATTTGAAAATATTTCCCTGACAGCTTTTTCGCCGTCTGCCGTAAGTACAACGCTGTTACAGAAATCTTCATAGACAAGTCCGCAGTTAGCCATACAGCGTAACATCTTGCTTACACTCGGACGTGATACACCTAAATGTCTCGCAATACTCACGCTCCGTACATATTCGTCAACTTCGGAAAGTTCTTTAATAGCGATAAGATATTTTATATGTCCTGCACAGTGTTTCATTTAAACCCTCCTTTATTTGTCGGAATCAATAAGGTGCCAGTAACCTTTAAGATAAACACCACCTGAAATAACAGTCAATGCCGTTGAAATCCATATCAGAACCGGAATAATTATACTGTCAACTGCATTCTGTAAGCTGTCAGAAATGCTGAAATCAAAATCATTACATACACTCAACCATACCAGTGCCACCACTACAGACACCATAGTAAATGCCGTCTTGAGTTTTCCCCATATACCAGCGGCGACTACTATTCCGCTGTCCGCCGCAAGAAGTCTCAGTCCGGAAACCATAAATTCCCTTGCACTTATTATAATAAGCGGTACTGCACCCATTTTTATTTCCGGAATTTCAACAAAAACCGTCAGGGCAGATATAACAAGTACCTTGTCTGCAAGAGGGTCAAGAAATTTTCCGAAATTGGTTACAAGATTATGTTTTCTTGCTATTTTTCCGTCGAGAGCGTCAGTTATGGACGCTCCGGCAAAAATAACCAGTGCTATAAGATAATGAAAAGAAATTTTCCAGTACATGAAAAGCAAAAAAAACGGTATAAGAAAAACTCTCAGTAATGTAAGCCTGTTTGGAAGATTCATTAAATTATCACCTCTCCGATTAAGTCATAATCAAGTGTATCAGTAATTTTCACATTCACGTACTCACCAACAGAAACAGGTTTTTCAGATGTAAAGAAAATTTTACCGTCAATGTCGGGGGCGTCCATAGCAGTACGTCCGAACCAGCATTCAGCAAGACGGTCAAAACCTTCAACAACTGTTTCAAAAATTTTTCCCATAAATTTCTGATTATTTTCAGCACTTATCAATAACTGCTGTTCCATAATGACATCTGCACGGTGATTTTTAACTTCTTCTTCAATCTGGTTTTCAAATTCAGACGCTTTTGTACCCTCTTCCTGTGAGTAGGCGAAACAACCCAATCTGTCAAAGCGGATTTTCTGTACAAATTCCGACAGTTCTGTAAATTGTTCTTCAGTTTCCGACGGGAAGCCGGTTATAAGAGTAGTACGCAGAATAACATCAGGAATTTTGTTTCTTATGTGTGCGAAAAGATTTTCAAGGCTTTCACGATTTCCCCACCGGTTCATTTTACCGAGGATTTCACCGTTACAATGTTGTATCGGGATTTCAAGATATTTTACGAGTTTTTCTTCGCTTGCAATAGTGTCAAGTAATTCGTCGGTGATTCTTTCCGGATAACAATATAATGTGCGTATCCAGTGAATACCGTCAATTCTGCACAGACGGCGGAGAAGTTCCGGTAATTCTGATTTACCGTATAAGTCCTCGCCATAGCGTGATGTATCCTGTGCGATTACTACCAGTTCTGTGACACCGTTTTCCGCTAACCATTCGGCTTCTTTTATGACATCTTCCATAGGTACGCTACGGAATTTTCCTCTGATTTGCGGAATAGCACAGTAAGTACAGCAGTTTGAACAGCCCTCAGCAACTTTGAGATACGCAAAAAACGGCAGTGTTGAAATAATTCTTTCGCCTGTGAGTTCCGCATCGAGTTTAGGGGCAAAATTGATATATCTTTCGCCTTTCATGACGTGGTCAAGGACGTCGACAATGTCCTTGTTGTTGCCCATACCTATGACAGCATCAGCTTCCGGAAACAGTTCAGCGGTTTCTTCCTTGTAACGCTCCGTGAGACAGCCTGTAATTACTATTTTTTTGATAGTACCCTCTTCTTTGAGTTTAGCCAGTTCGAGAATAGTCTCGATAGCCTCCTCTTTTGCGGACTGTATAAAACCGCAGGTATTCACAACTGCAATATCCGAAAGCCCTGGTTCTGTTACCAGTTTATAACCGTGACTTTTAAGTTTATATAACATACGTTCTGAATCAACTAAATTTTTTGAACAGCCTAACGATACCATTCCGACTTTAACCGGCATAATTATTAATCCTCCTGACAATCAAGGTAATCACTTACGGAATTATTTATTTCCTCATAACTGTAACCGTATCTTACAAGTGAGTTCCTTACTTTTTCTATAGATTTTCTGTCATTTCTGTCCGCAAGCAGACGGACGTATTTTGTTTTCAGTAAATAAGCCAGATTTTCCGGAAATTTTTCCGTATAAATCTGTAAAGCATCTTCCGCAATGTATTCGCCGATACCTTTCAGCATAATTTCACGTTTTGCACGACGATAACCGTATTTTCTGCCCCCGACGTACCGGAATGCCAGTTTTTCGGCATAACGTTCGTCGTTGATAATTCCGGCTTCTTCGAGTTTCCGCACGACTGCCTGACATAAATTCTGATTTTTATAAGTTTTAACCAGTTTATCGCACATTTCTTTAGCGGAATAGTCCCTGTAATCGAGACAGTAAAGCGAATACTGATAAGCCCGACGAAAATTTGAGGCGTATATTATTTTACGGAGTTCAGGGCGTGAAAGTTCCTGACCCTCACGCACACCAAAATCCGCTATTATATCTGCATGGAGATAGATTTTTTTATCGTCGTCTGTCTCTACTTCAAAGGTAGTACCCTTGTAAACTTTTACAGAAATTATTTTCATTATTCTTCAGCGGGTGTAAATTCTTCAAAATCCTCTTCAATATCGTCAATAATTTCCTCAGTATCAGCGGAAACATCTTCGGGATTTTCGGCGGTATCGGCGGAGTTTTTAAGTTCTTCCAGACGTGTGAGTATTTTTCCTTCAATTTCTTTCATAAGTTCCGGATTATTTTTAAGTAATTCCTTAACATTGTCACGTCCCTGACCGAGTTTCTGTTCTTCATAGCTGAACCACGAACCGCCTTTCTTGATAACGTCGAGTTCAACGGCAATATCGAGGACTTCTCCTACACGTGAAATACCCTGACCATACATCATATCGAAAGTAGCTTCTTTGAACGGCGGAGCGACTTTATTCTTTACAACCTTACATCTTGTGGAAGCTCCGATAATTTCGCCGTTATTCTTGATAACCTCGCCTTTTCTTACTTCGATACGGACAGATGCATAGAATTTCAAGGCTCGTCCGCCGGGGGTAGTTTCGGGATTACCATACATAACGCCTATTTTTTCACGAATCTGATTTATGAAAATAGCTACACAATTTGATTTGGAAATAGCACCGGTAAGTTTCCGCATAGCCTGTGACATAAGCCTTGCAAGCTGTCCTACGTGTAAATCGCCCATATCGCCATCAATTTCCGCACGGGTAGTCATAGCGGCTATGGAGTCAATAACAATAACGTCAATCGCACCGGAACGTATAAGAGCTTCTGCGATTTCAAGAGCCTGTTCACCGCTGTCGGGTTGCGAAACAAGTAAATCGTCGGTATTTACTCCGAGTGCCTTAGCGTAATTAGGGTCAAGAGCGTGTTCGACGTCGATAAAAGCCGCATCGCCACCGAGTTTCTGTGCCTGCGAGATTACGGACAATGCAACGGTAGTTTTACCGGAACTTTCCGGACCATATATTTCAACGATACGTCCCTTAGGTACACCACCTATGCCGAGTGCCATATCAAGACGCATAGAGCCTGTCGGGATAGCGTCGACGTTAAGGGTTTCGGTCTGTCCGAGACGCATTACCGCCCCTGCTCCGTATTTCTTTTCAATCTGCTTTAAAGCGTTTTCGAGAGCAAGTTTCTTGTCGTCCTTGGTTGTATTGCGTACAACCGGTGTTTTTTTAGCGAGTTCCTTTTTAGCCATTATAAAACCTCCTGTTTCTGAGCCGTAACAGACCTTATAATTTTCTGTAGGTCACGGCTGAATGTTATATTATGAAAATCATTATGTTCAAGAATATTCCCGACTTCTTCATGTTGACCGTCGCCGAACTCAAACATTATGTAACCACCGTTTTTAAGTGATTTTTTCCATAACGGAATCATTTTTCTGTAGAAGTCGAGACCGTCCGCACCACCATAAAGAGCCGTCACCGGTTCAAAAGTAACTTCTTTCTGTAGGACGTTCATTTCTTCTGTGGTGAGATACGGCGGATTTGAAACTATTATATCAATTCCGGAAAATATTTCAGCGGTTTCATTTCTGAGGACGTCCGCACAGAATATGTCAATGTCAGAATGGTTTATTTCAGCATTTTTCCGGATTACTTCAACTGCCTTTCCGGAAATTTCAACGGCGGTTACTTCTGATTCGGGTATTTCCTTATCAAGAGCAATTGCAATACAACCGCTTCCGGAACACAAATCGGCTATAACCGGACGGATTATATTATTTTTTCTGCACAGACTTATTACATTTTCAATAAGTAGTTCAGTTTCCGGACGTGGTATCAGTACATTTTCATTGACAGTCATTTTATAACCGTAAAATTCCCACGTGCCGAGAATATACTGTAACGGATAACCGGCGGAACGTTTTTCCACCATACTGAGAATTTCTTTACGGTCAGCGTGCGGAAAATCTTCAAAAATGCATTTGGTATCAAAATATGCGGATTCTATACCATTTTCCGCCATAATAGAAACGCATTCACGGAAAAATTTATTATTTACCATTTGTCCTCCGATTTATCTTCCGGAATACATTCTTTAAGAGCGGTTATAGCGATTTCAATCATACTGTCGTCGGGTTCACGGGTAGTTATGCGTTGCATAGCAAGTCCGGGGGCAGATAATATCCTTGTAAAAACATTGTCATGATTTCCGGCAAGACGTATGCATTCGTAAGATATACCCACTATGAAAGGCAACAATACCAATGAAGCTACTATTCTCTGCCACGTGACAGTAAATGGTACAAGGCACATAACCAGTATACTTATTATAAGTACGATAAATATAAAACTCGTACCGCATCTTTTATGAAATCGTGACTGTTTCCGGACGTTTTCGACAGTCAACGGTAATTCAGCTTCATGACACGCTATAGTTTTGTGTTCCGCACCGTGATATTCATATTGTCGCCTGATGTCTTTCATAAGGCTTACGAGTGCCATATATCCGACAAATATCACTATTTTAACGACACCCTCCAGTATGGAGCGTATTATTCTTTTTTCGGCGATACCTGAAAATAATCCGACTATCCACTTCGGAAGAAACATGAAAAGACCTACTGCCATAACTATACCGATAAGCATTCCGATATACATTACTATATCGAATATACCGGAATTTTCTTCTGCCTTTTCCTCTTCGGTGAGCTGTTTTTCAGCGGATTTCATCATATATTTGTAGCCTCTTATCATGGATTCCACAAAATTTACGCAACCTCTTACAAGAGGCGTTTTTTTGTACCACGGAGCGTTTTTACCATTGTTTTCGTCCCATGTTTCGAGGTCAACAGAACCGTCAGGCAATCGACACGCCATAGCCCCCTTATTCGGACCTAACATCATTATGCCCTCTATAAGAGCCTGTCCGCCTATTTTGGACTTGAATTTTTCATTGGATTGATTTTTTGCCATAAATATCTATCTCCTATTGTGTTTTTGCCGGAAGTACGATAGTAACAGTAGTACCCATACCCTCACCGGCACTTGAAATATCCATAGTTCCGCTGTGCATGGTGATAATCTCATCTGCAACCGCAAGCCCTATACCTGAACCACGTCTTGTATGGTTAGCTTTATAGAACTTTGTCTTGACTTTCGATAAATCAGATTCCTTTATACCGCAACCGGTATCGGATACGGTTACTATAATTTTCCCGTCCGATTCGGAAGCATTTATAGTAATCGTATCACTGGCAGAAGAATATTTCACAGCATTGTCTATGATATTTATGAAAACCTGTCTTATACGGTTTTTATCGCCGAAAACAAACGGTAACATTTCGGGGTCATTGTAGATAATCTTCATGTTTTCCCGACGTGCTTTTTCACCATAAATCCATACAGCGTCACCGAGTTCAGCAAGTATATCCATATTTTCTTTCTGTAAAGTAAAATGACCGCTCTGCATACGTGAAAAGTCAAGTAATTCTTCAACCATCTGCGAAAGCCTTTCAGTTTCGTTGACAATAACGCCTACACCTCTGCGGACAGTTTCAGGATTAGCATTTTCGTCAATCATGAGAGTTTCTGCCCAGCCTTTTATCGCCGTGAGAGGTGTTCTTAATTCGTGCGAAACTGAAGATATAAATTCATTTTTCATACCCTCCGCATTAAGAAGTTCGTCTGCCATATTGTTTATAGCGGTACATAAATCGCCGATTTCGTCATTACTGTTGTTATTGTTTATTCTCACGGAAAAATCACCGATAGCAATTTTTCGGGCTATAGAACTTATCTGCTGTATGGGTCTGACTATGGAATTTGTAAAATAAAGACCTGTTATTATTACAACAAGTATAATCGCAAAACAGACTATTGTTACAGCGATACCGCTTGTTTTTATGTTAAGGTCAATATCCGTAAGAGATGTGACCATACGCACGGAACTGTATTCACTGCTGAAAGAGTTCACCGGTACGGAGACAGCCATAATTTTTTCACCGCTGGGCATTTTTCCGACGTAATAGCCCTCACCGGATGCCATAGCCTGTTCGTAATCGGGCATGAGTAAATTTCCGTCCGGTGAGAATCCCGAAGACGTTAAAACAACACGTCCTTTGGAATTGATTGCCATGAGTTCTATTTTGTCCTTTTCGTTGAAAGTTTCCAGCATATTACGCATTTCAGCGGAAAAATTTGCGGCATTGTCCTGTGAATACACACTGAGAACGCTTGTAACGGCGTTTATTTTAGATATAAGATACTGTTTTGCCGAACTGTAGAAATAACTTTGTATTGCATATATAAAAGCAAGGTCAAGTACAAACATAACCAGTACCACAACGCCTAAATTATTTACAATCCAACGTTTAGTTATACTTTTTTTAGCCATTACTGAGTATCATTCCATTTATAACCATAACCCCATATGGTAATAATATATTTAGGGCTTGAAGGTTCGTCTTCAATTTTCATACGGATTCTTCTTATATTAACGTCAACTATTTTGTCGTCGCCGTAATAACTTTCGCCCCATATGTGATTGAGTATGCTTGCACGGTCAAGGGCGGTATTTTTGTTATTCATAAAAAATTCAAGTATCTGATATTCCACCTGTGTGAGTTCGATTTGTTTTCCGTTTTTTGTTACGGTACGGCTTTTGAGATTCAGCGAAAAAGGACCGGATTCTATAACGGATTGTTTTTCATTTTTAATGAAACTCATACAGACACGTCTGTAAATAGCGTCAACTCTTGCGGTGAGTTCCGACGGTGAAAAAGGTTTTGTAATATAGTCATCTGCACCAATCATAAGACCGCTGACTTTATCCATTTCCTGAGTACGTGCGGTAAGCATGATAATACCTACCGTGGAACTTTTTTCACGGATTTTCTTGCATACTGTAAAGCCGTCAATACCGGGCATCATTATATCAAGAAGAACTATATCAAAATTACCGTGTTCCATTTCAAAAGTTTTTAGAGCCGATTCACCGCAATCAACATCGACTACTTCATAGCCTGCTCTCTGAAGATTTATCACGACAAATTCACGTATAGTCGCTTCATCTTCGCATATAAGTATACGTTTCAAAAAAATTTCAACTCCTTTAAATAAATTACTCTCTGCACCTGAAACCTACTGCAACATCGCCCTCACTGACTGAAAGACCGTCGTCGTTACCGTCCTGAAACGGTATGTAGGCAAGATATGCGGAATCGCCTTTGGTATGCAGTAACATATATCCGTTAGAAATTCTGTCTTCCAGTGACAGTGTATCAGCAGAAAAATAAATCCTTAACAATTCCCTGCCGGTTTTGCCGTCGTCGTAGGCACAGAAAACTATTTCGTCATTTATGAAATCGTGTTTTATGGTGACATGATTTTCCCATTTTTCCGGAAATACAAATATATAACCGTCATTTATATCGTAATATGAAGTATATTTCTTTTCGAGTTTGTTGTTTTTCCCGACAAAAAACCATTCTGTAATTTTAATCTGTTCGCTTTCGGAGACGTTCTCATAACCTGATGAAATTTTCTGTACAGGTATTTCCGGTACACCGTCGCCGTCGATATCGAAAGAGTTACACCCTGACGGTCTGACCGTAAAAGAAGATTCGTCCGCCGTGGAAAAAACTTTTCTTAAACTGGTGTTATCCATATAGACAATATCAGTCTGAATAAGTCCTGTACCGGTTACGGCATCTATATAAAGACCGGTGTGTTCGTCGTCTATTTTGCCGTAACTGAGATTATCAAATTCGGTAAAATTTCCGCTGAGATTACAACTGTATCTGTAATAAAGACCGTCTTCTTTAAGACGGAAAGTTTCAGCTCTGGCGGTATTCCCGAAAGTCGCCCCCGATAATAACAGTAATTCGTTTTCCTCGTCGCCGTCGAAGTCCGTAACATCTATAAATGAATAGGATTCTGAAAAAGTTTCTTCAATATTACCGTCGGAATAATTATATATTGAGACGTTTTTTTCCGAACGGTTTATCAGACTGCTTCCTATAATAAGATTAGTACGTTCATTAGAGCCTAATTTTGAAATCATTACTTTTTCGATTTCCGCACCTTTTGCGGGAGTATCGCAGACAGACCGCCATTTACCGTCAGAACGGTCAAGAATATTTATTCTCAACGAATTTTCTTCAAGAGCGATACTGTTTTTTTCATAGAAAACAACCGCTTCGGATTCGCTGTCGCCGTCAATGTCCTCGACTATGAATGCCGACAGATATTTTCCGGATTTTGGATATTTCAGGCTTATAGAAGTACCTGTAGCATCAGTAAGTGCCTTGTAAATCTGTTCCTGTTCGACGCTCAGTTTAGGCGGTGACATCAGACTGTCTATACTCGAACTGAACACACAGCCAGTAAGAAGAAGTACAAGAGGAATAACAAATAATTCAAGAATTTTCATATTTCCCGTTTATATGCGGAAGCCCTTTCGGATAATTTTACGTAACTTTTTTCTTTAGCGATAGCCTTATATGCCGGACGGATAATTCTTTTACCAGTTATGATTTCTTCCATACGGTGTGCAGACCAGCCAGCCATTCTTGCAACCGCAAAGAGTGGTGTGAAGAGTTCGTCGGGTATACCTAACATTCTGTATACGAGACCGGAATACATATCAACGTTGGCACACATAGCTTTAGTATTGCCTTTCATTTCAGCAAAAATTTCCGGAGTAAGTCTTTCGATAGTTTCGAGTAAACGGAATTCCGCTTCAATTTCCTTGCCTTCAGCGAGTTCAAAGGCTTTTTTCTTGAGAATCAATGCACGAGGGTCAGAAACAGTATATACAGCATGACCCATACCGTAAATAAGTCCCGAACCGTCATTAGTTTCCTTGCGGATAGTCCTACGCATATAATCGGCGACTTCGCCCTCATCACTCCAGTTTTTTATGTTTGCCTTGAAGTTGTCAAGCATATTTATTACCTGTATATTCGCCCCACCATGTCGGAAACCTTTCAAGGCACTTATAGCGGAAGAATAAGCAGCATAAGGGTCAGTACCGGAAGAAGTAAGTACACGACAGGTAAAAGTAGAGTTGTTACCGCCACCGTGTTCAGCCTGTAACATAAGTAAGCGGTCTAACATTTTAGCTTCGTCGTCGGTGTACTGCCTGTCCGGACGTAAAAGCGATAATATACACTGTGCGGTGTTTTCCTCGTAGTTGATAGGATGCATAATCATGCTCTGATTGTCAAATACACGTCTTTTTACCTGATACGCTGCCGCCATTATTACCGGAAGTTTCGCTATAAGTCCTATGGCTGTACGCATTTCTGTTTCAAGACTTTTATCTTCGCATTCGTCATCATAAGAGTACAAAGCGAGTACAGAACGTGAAAGTTTGTTCATTATATTTTTTGACGGTGCTTTAAGTATCATATCTTCAACGAAACCGCTCGGAAGGTCACGTCTTAAAGAGATGTAGGCATTAAATTGTGAAAGTTCCTTTTCAGTCGGAAGATGTCCGAACAGGAGCAGGAAAACAGTTTCTTCATAACCGAAACGGTTTTCTTCCTCAACATTGTTTACAAGGTCATTTATGTTATAACCTCTGTAGATGAGTTCACCAGGGATAGCCTCAACTTCCCCTTCGTTCAGTACATAACCATGAACGTTACATATATTTGTGATACCGGCTACAACACCTGTACCGTCACTGTTTCTGAGACCCCTCTTGACATGGTACTTGTCATAGAGAGATGGTGATATACTGGAATTTTCTACCAGTTCACTGCATAAATTTTTAATATTGAAACCCGAATTTATTGGCATATACAAAACACTCCTTAAAAATTTTCCATATTATAATTATACACCAAACGGAGCATTATGTCAAATACTTTAGTGTGAGGTAACTGTGAAAATGAAAAGATATTTTTCAGGATTAATTTTTTTAACTGTTTCGATAGCGGTACTTCCGGCAGTACCAGTAATATTTTCCGGAAATGTGGGGGCTGTCACGGAAAATGAAAAACCAGAAACTGTATTATATACCGGCGAACCGTATAAAGTGCTGGACGTCTCAACCGGCGAAGTAATGGAAGTCGACGAAAAAACCTATGTCGTCGGGGCGGTATGTGCGGAAATGCCCGCATCTTTCAATGAAGAAGCCCTCAAAGCACAGGCGGTATCGGCACATACTTATGCGGAACGTCAGCGAATAATGGAACGTAATTCGCCTACTCCGGAATTATGTGGTGCAGATTTTTCCAACGATACAAATAAGTATCAGGGATATTTCACGAAAAATCAGGCACTTGAATATTACGGTGACAATTTTGCGGAATATTATGAAAAAATAGATAATGCCGTAAGTGAAGTATTACCTTACATAATAACTTACAACGACGAACCTATTATATCGGCATTTCATTCAATGTCATCCGGAAAAACAGAAAGTGCTGAAAATGCATGGGGGACAAGTGTTGATTACTTGATACCAGTAGACAGCAGTTACGATATTTCAGAGCCGGAATATCTCAAAGAAGTACGATACGAAAAGGAACAGTTAAGGCAGATTTTATGCGAAAAATTTTCCGGAATAAGTTTAAGTGATGACTTCACATCATGGATAACAATAAATGCCGTTTCGGATTCCGGTACGGTATTATCGGCTATGGTAGGAGATTTCAAGGTAAGCGGTAACGACATAAGAGAAATACTCGGCTTGCGTTCAGCGTGTTTCGATATAACCTACGACGGCGAAACAGCAGTAATCACAACGAAAGGTTTCGGACATGGTGTCGGTATGAGCCAGCACGGTGCGAACTCTATGGCAGAAGAAGGCAAAACATGGAGGGAAATTCTTACACATTACTATCCGGACTGCAAAATAGAAAAATAAATGATTTTTCTGAATAATCCGGCATAAAACTCCGATAATATGATTACAGAAAACCGTACAGGAAATCAGGAAAGGAGCTGTAAAAAAATGATTGAAGTATATTTTTCCGAAAACTGCATATGGTGCAGACGTATGCGACATTATCTTGACCAGAAAGGCGTTACTTTCCGGACTATAAACGCCCGTGAACCGTATAATTCAAGACACGTCAGGAAACTAACCGGACAATCTTCACTTCCGGTTACGGTCATAGGAAATACGACGGTTATAGGATTCGACACACAGGCTGTCGACGTAGCTTTACAGAATATGCAGTAAAAAAGCAGGACAGGAATTAAATTCCTGTCCCTTTTTTTATTCGACTGTTATAGTACCGGCTTTCATATGTTCAAAGGCATATTTTTCAAATGAGGAATCATTATCGGTATTTCTGAACATATCGGTAGCAAGATAATAGAATCCTACCGGATAAACTGTACCGGATTCTGCATCTTCCGGCACTTTGAGATAAAGTGTTAAAATTTCGCCGTCCTGACCGGTGTTACCGCTGAACATTACGGTAAAGAACATAGTACCAAGTCCATTTTCAGTAAGTTCAGCCGGTGGGGTACTTTCTTTTTTCCACTCCATAGCGACTATACCGGTATTAAATTCCGAAGCCACACCGGCTTTATATTTAAGAAACATATTGTCATTTTCCGGATAGACACATTGCAGAATATCGGGATATGTCAGATGTATACCACAACTGCTCCAGTTGAGGTCAGCCCCTTCAACGTATACTTTAACTTCGGCGATTTCACCGGCTTTTGCGGTAACATTTCCGATGCTTATTAAAGGTCCGTTATCACTGTCGGGAACATCTTTGAAATTCTGTTCCATAGCTTTTTTACTTTCCGGTAAGTTTATTGTGTCGCTGTCATAATCGCCTGTACTCATAACGATTCCGGAATTTACTTCCGGTGCGGAATTATTCTTTTCACTGCATGAAAATACACTGAGACACAATACGGCAACTACTGCCAATGTTTTAAACTTCATTTTCTGTCGCTCCTTTTTTTCTTTCGGTGACGATTATATTCTCACCGTCAGCCGATACATCAATACCTTTTATTCCTGAAATATTTTCGATAATTATTTCAGAAATCCTGTCTTCAACTTCCTGACGGATTACACGGCGTATATCCCTTGCACCATATGGCTTGCCATACGACTTTTCAGCTATAAGCGAAAGTGCTTTACTGTCGTAACTGATACTTAAGTTCTTTTCTGCAAGAGGTTCTATCATCTCGTCAAGCATAAGCGAAGCAATACTTGCGAAGTCTTTTTTGTCAAGCTGTCTGAATACAACAACTTCGTCAATACGGCTTATAAATTCAGGTCTGAGGAACTCTCGCAGACCTTTCATAGCCTTGTCACGTGAGATTTCATTTTCAGTCCTGTTGAAGCCCACACCTACAGACTTATCAGTAGAACCGGCATTTGAAGTCATACAGATTATAGTATTTTCAAAATTTATAGTCCTGCCGTGTGCGTCGTCAACTTTACCCTCGTCAAGAATCTGCATAAGAATATTCATTACATCGGGGTGTGCCTTTTCAATCTCGTCGAAAAGTATAACCGAGTACGGACGGCGACGTACTTTTTCGGTAAGCTGTCCTGCCTCGTCGTAACCTACATATCCGGGGGGCGAGCCTATCATTCTTGCAACGGAATGCTTTTCCATATATTCGGTCATATCAAGTCTGATAAGCGGTTCAGTGGAATCGAACATTTCTTCTGCAAGAGCCTTTACGAGTTCAGTTTTTCCGACACCTGTAGGACCTACAAATATAAATGATGCCGGTCTGCGACGTTTATTCAGTCTTACACGTGTACGCTTTATAGCTTTCGAGAGAGTTTCAACGGCTTCGTCCTGACCTAAAACACGTTTCTTCAATGCACCTTCAAGACGTGCTATTTTAAGAAATTCTGTTTCTGCAATCTTGCTTGCCGGAATACCGGTCCATAACTCTACTACTTTGGTTATATCCTCTTCGGCAACCTGAACATTTTCGGCTTTTTCCCTAAGTTCAGCTTCCTTTTCACGAGTGCGTATAAGTTTACCCTTTACTTCGGCGAGTGCCTGATAATCGGGTTCTGTCTGTTCGGAAATATTTTTTTCCATACCTTCAAGGACTGCAATTTCCTTTTTCACTTTATCATATTCAGCGATTTCGGGTGAACGTATACAAGCCCTTGCACAACCTTCGTCGAGTAAGTCAATAGCCTTATCCGGTAAGAAACGGTCAGTAATATATCTTTCTGACAATACAGCACATACCCTCACGAGATAATCAGAAATATGCACTCTGTGATAATTTTCATAGTACTTCTTTATGCCGAGAAGTACATCAACAGTTTCTTCAACAGTGGGTTCAGCTACTGTCACGGGCTGGAAACGTCTTTCAAGTGCAGAATCCTTTTCGATATATTTTCTGTATTCGCTGAAAGTAGTAGCACCAATTACCTGAATTTCACCTCTTGAAAGAGCAGGTTTAAGAATATTGGCGGCGTTCATTGAACCCTCAGAATCGCCTGCTCCTACGAGATTGTGAACTTCGTCAATAAAGAGGATAATATTTCCCTCTTTCTTAACCTCGTCAACGAGACCTTTCACACGGCTTTCAAACTGTCCTCTGAACTGTGTTCCGGCGACAAGTGCGGTAAGGTCAAGCAGATAAACTTTTTTGTCGGCGAGATTGAATGGTACATTACCTTCATTTATGCGTTGTGCGATACCCTCGGCAATAGCTGTTTTTCCTACACCTGGTTCACCAATAAGACACGGATTATTTTTAGTACGTCTTGAAAGAATCTGTACTACACGTGCAATTTCCTTGTCACGTCCTATAATGTTATCAAGTTCACCGTCGGAGGCTTTCTTTGAAAGATTGGTACAATAAGTGCCGAGGAATTTCAGTTCCTTTGATTTTTTTTCACGTCTGTTGCCGAAAAGACTACGTTTTTCACGTTCCGGCTTGTTTTCGTCGGAATTTTTGCGTTCAATTTCACCGAAAGGCTTGTTTTTTGAATCATTGTTCATACCGAACATATTTGACAAAAAGTCGGGCATAAGACCTGAACCACCCATTTCAAAACTGTCGCCGTCCAGCATATTCATCATCTGGTCAGAAATCTGGTCAATTTCGTCCTGTGTTATATTGAATCTGTCCATGTACTCAGAAATCTGTGGTATTTTCATTTCATTTGCACATGAAAGACAAAGTCCCTCATTCTTTTTTTCAGTTCCCTGTACGGAAGTAATAAATACAACCGCCGGTCTTTTTTTACATTTACTGCACATCATCATATAATGCATTTCTCCCCTGTTATTAGTTTTTGATTTTTCCGTAAGATATTATACGGAAATATGTAACATATCATTACAGTTTATCTGCGATATTATAAGCATACCTGAAAATATAAGTTTTGTCAATAGCATTGTTATTAAAAAATAATTCCTGATTGCTTCCCATGACAATACATAGCTTCACAAGAACAGCTATAAAAATTATAACCGTCACACCTGTGAAAAGTCCGCATATACCACCGCCGATTTTTGCACCTGTACTTAAATCAACATCACGCATACCTCCTGAAAGTGAATTTGCCGTAAGAATACCGATAAAAAGCATTACTGCAAATAATATCATAAACGCAACAAGTTTTATTACAGTAATATAAGCGTCATTTATGTAGTCATCTGCGATTATTTCAGCAATATCCCTGCGGTTTTCGCCGGCACGCATCATTTTCAGAACATTTCCGGCATCAGTTTTTCCGGTACGTATTTTATTTTCAGCGGTTTTCATGGCATAAACGCCTATATCATCTGAAAATATATCGCTTATTGCCTCAGCATACGCACCATAAAGATTTACACGGAAATTTTCTTCATTATCGACTTTTTTTCCGTTTATGTTATTCAGATATTTATAAATCTGTTCGTCAATATCCTTATCGGAATCAAGAATAGCATTAAGTTTTTCACCGCTGACGATTACGTTATAACCCATATTTTCGAGTGCTTTTCCGAGGTATTCAGAAACTTCAACCTCACCAAGTGACTTATCAAGGGTTTTAACGTTATTGTCACGTACTACTGTCTTATATATGCTTTCTGAAACGGACGAACTTACAGGAAATGCAAGTGCAACACCGAGTATACAGCCTATAAGCACTATTGCACCCCTGAATATTCCCTTTCTTGCCGACAGCCAGCAACACAGCACTACTGCCACCAGAGCTATAATATCATATAGCCACCATAATTCTTCTTTCATTTTATTGTACATAAAGTATTTATATACTTATATGCCTGCCTCCTTTCCGGAAAAAATAAATATCAGCTTTCATAGTCAATTCTGTCGATTTTATTATAGCCTTTCAGAAAAATATAATCCTTGCTTCTTGCAAAACCGGAATAGGAATCGCTTATTGAAGCCTTTGAACGTATTTCGCCGTCGAAGTCATAAGCTCTTATTTCCCCTTTGCACATTACGTAAGCAAGATTGTCATATACTGTAACGTCGACAGCTTCCTGACCTAAATCAATAATAAGAGGTTCAGAACTGTTTCCGCTGAAAAGTACCATAATATATTTACGTCTGTCATCGTTGTTTATGATAACGGCTGACATACCGTCCACACTTGCCCCACCGGCTAAGTCACCGTCGTATTTGTAGTATGAACTTATCTGACCGTTTTCATTTATGTAACCACATGCATCAATACCGAGTACAAAAGCACCGTCACTATAGCCGTATACATCGAGACCTGCTGTATCAAGCCCCGGTGAAGTCCAGTTTTCGACGCTTTCTGAAAAATCTATTTTCTGTACCACCGTTGTAAGTGAACCGTTTTCCGCCATCATGTAGCTGATCACACAACCACCGCTCTGATTTATAAAGCTTATGTCATCTACGTGTTCCATACATTTTCTTTCATAGATAATACTTCCCTTATTATCGAATACAATAATTTCACAGTCATAATTTTCAGAAGTTGTCACGACTGCTGTATAACCCTCATGGCTGATACGTGCAAATCTTATATTATTACTGAAAGTATTCTGATATATAATACCGTCCTCGTCCTCAATGCAGATATCGTCACCGCCGTTTTCGTATATAAGTGCCTTACCGTTTTCCGCCTGAAGTACTGCATTAGTATACGTATGCTGACGTTTTCTTATTAATGTACCGTTGGTATTATAGAAAAAAATATGTATATCGCTTAAAATAATGAAATTATTCTGTGTCTGACGGAGCTGGTAATTATATTCACCGTTTATTTCAATCGGGAAATTACCCTCTGCAAGAATACCGGTATTTTCTATAGTCTTGTACTGCCTGCCTATACCACGTATTTTATCATACCACATATCCTTAGTGAAATACAATCCTGCAATTATTCCGGAGATAACAATAAATATTAAAAATCTTGTGAGTTTTTTCTTTCTTTTTTCATGATTCTTGATTTCTACAATGTCATTCTCGTCATAAAGCGACACTCAGTATCACCCCTTTGAAAATCTTCTGTTTCTACAACAATAAATTTTTTTCGTCATAAAAGACCCTGTTCAGATACAGACCATGTGCCATAGCTGTTCTGCCTGCTCTGAGACGGTCATGTGCCGAAATAATTTCCGGAATATCATCGGGGGAAATTCTGCCCTCACTTACGTCAAGGAGCGTCCCGACAATAATCCTAATCATATTATACAGAAAACCGTCGCCTTTTACAAGTATTATCACCGTATCACCACAATTTTCTATTTCAAGAGAATAAATTGTGCGTACAGTTGTTGAAATATTAGTACAGTCTGCACAAAAGGATGAGAAGTCATGCGTACCTACAAAATGACATGATGCTTTTTTTATGACATCAAGATTAAGTTTCCGCCTGTAATGGAACATCAAATCAGTAGCGAAAGGGTTTTTGGATTCGCTACAATGAATTTTATATATATATTCCTTGCCTTTACAATCGAATCTTGCATGAAATTCCGGCGGTACGTCCTCACAGGATAAAATTGAAATATCGTCAGGAAGTTCGCCATTGACACCACGTACAAAACCAGTCGTTTTTATTTTACTGTCTGTATGGACGTTAAAACAGAACTGATTAGCGTGTACGCCGGTATCTGTACGGGAACAGCCCGTTATACTTACAGGGTGATTCAGGACTTTCGAGACGCATTTTTCAAGTACTTCCTGTATCGTCAGGGCATTGTTCTGTATCTGGTAGCCGTGGTAATTCGTTCCCCTGTAAGCCGTCATTACTTTCAGATTCCTCATTTTCAACCTCCTGTATTGATTCGTTATTTTCCGTAATCATTTTCTTTAAGATTCCCTCCGTAATATCCGGAACTGCTTTTCTGTTACGACGTTTTCTGAAATCAAGAAAAGCTATCACAACAAAAAGTATAACTGCCACTCCGGAAACTATAACGCCTGTTACGAGACCTTCCGGCATATATTCAAGGGTTATAGTATGATGTCCGGCGGAAACTCTTACACCTGTCATTGCGTGAAGTACCGGCATGGTTTCAGATTTTTCGCCGTCAACGTAAACCGTCCAGCCCTTTTCATACGGCATTGACATGAATAATATACCGTCCTGAAGGACATCTATTTCACCGGATATTTTATCATCACTGAATGATGTTATATTCAACTGTTCGTCAGCAAGTTTGTTATAAGCTTCCTCGAAAGCCGATTGTTTAAGAGCATAAACCATTAAATTATAACTTCCTGACTTATTATCCTTTTTTGCGGAAATTTCAACATCAACTGTTGTACCCGCCTGACCGTTACCCATAGGAAACACTATAGGGTAATCGTCAATTTCAATGTCACTGTCGATAATGCTTCCCTCACATTTGACATTTATTTTGTCGCAACCACCGTTAGTAGCGTATCCGTAAAGATAACCTCCGTCCACACCGTCGTAACTGTACGTTGCACTGGAAGCAAGATTTTCATTATCCTTAGTGAATGAGTAGTTTCCGTAACCGCTTTTCTTTACGTTTATGTTGTTGTAGTCGACGAGTGCTACCGGCTGTGCGGTAAAGCATGGATTTTCAACACCTGTTGCAAGTTTCATAACAGTATTCTGAAATTCAAATGGATTAGTACTGTTTTTATCCTCAAGGTCAAGAATATCTTCACTCATCATATAGCCCAGTGACAACGGATATTTATTCTTATACGAGTATACACCCTCAACGGATTTCAGCATTTCATGTGACATCTCACCACTACGCATTACACCACCTTTTGAAATAATATACTTTATTCCGAAAAGCGAATTTACTACCGGTGTGGAAATTCTGTAATAATATCTGTTACCGGCTTCAGATGCATAAAGACCCATTCTACGCATAAGACGTGTAACCGAAACATTTGCCGACGAAGAAAACTGTGATAATCCGTAATAACCGTATAAGGCACTGTCATTAAGGGTATACGGAGTTGTCATTTCAGTCCTGTAGAAAAATCCGTCATCGTTCTGACGTATGCTGTCAAGAAGTGACTGTACCTGTGTATTCTTATCCGGATAACCTGTATAACTCGACGTATTGACGGTCTGTACTCCTATTACGGAATTTACAACGAGTTCAAAACCTAATACGCACGATACGGCAACACCGGTGACAGCATTTCTTAAAGCGGGATTCTTTATATTAACGATTTTTACAAGTGCAAATATCATGAAGAATAAAATCGTAATCAGCAGTGATGCAAGTAAAGAATCTGTTTTTTCAGTATCGAAAATATCTTCAAGATTTATGCGTTTGTCGGAATCTGCATACATCATGAAGAAAATACCCCACCCTATCGCAAAAACAGGTACAAAAATAATATTATATTTTCTGTTTTTCAGTACGGCGGAAAGTATTATCAATACGAGGCTAACACCGGTAACTGAAAGTAAAATTATTCTGTTCGTGGAATTTAACGGAAATCCTTTCGGCGACTTATAGTAATGCAGATAGAAAAACACTATCGGAGCGACTACAAGCAGAATACATTGATATATCGTAATGCCCTTTTTCATGATAACGTCGTATGCACGGAACGCCGATGCAATCAGTACAGCACTGAATATAAATGCAAATCTGTAAGGTATCTGGTTAGTAAAATGAAATCCGTGCCATATATAATTAAGTTTATTAAGGTTACAGCTTACAACTATTACCGCAAGCATTACGAGTACGGAAATTTTTTCACGTATTTTTATGCCGTTCGATAATAAAAACACTCCGAATAATAATATTGCCAACATTCCGCACGCAAAATTAGGAAGTCCCTCAACTTTTGCCGGTTCGCTGAATGAAAGAAGATTCCTGAAAATATCTGTCCATTTTTCATAGAATACTGTATCTTTCGGAAATGAATTGTCCGCACTGTGTGTCAGTTTCAGTCCGAAATATGCCGGTAATGTCATAAACGCCGACAGTGCTATTCCCAGTATCGAAGAACGCACCATAATAAATAACTTTACAAAAAAATCCTTGATTCCTTTCGGTTCTATTATACCTGCTCCGGCAAACATGAATACACAGAATATACAGGTAAAATATCCTATATAGTAACTCGATACAAGCGACAGTGCAAGCGATACGGTAAATAATTTCCATTTACCCTCACGACACATTGCTATGATACCGGTCATCACAAGCGGAAATAATGCTATTGTATCGAACCACATTACATTCCAGTAGTAACCTAACATATAACTGCATAATGCAAACATTGTCGAAAACATACATACGGAAAAATTTTTCTGTCTGTAGGTATATCGCAGAAAACAACTGAAAAACGCTCCGCTGAAACCTATCTTTGCTATAAGTATGTATGTAAGGGCATCTCTTGTATTGTCGTCGCTGAAAAATACCGAAAGCCAGTTCAGCGGACTGCCTGCATAGTAGGAAATAAGTGAAAGAAAATTAGTTCCCATACCGTTCTGCCACGAATACAGAAAAGAATCGCCGTTAATTAATTTTTCACGTTCCACACGGAAAAACGGATAGTACTGATGCCATAAATCTACTACTAACATCTGTCTGTCACCGAACGGGTGTATCTTACTGTAGGAAAACGCATAAAGCATTATCGCCGACGGTATCATGAACGACAACAGAAAACATAATATTCCTTTGTCGTAAATAAATCTTATGAATCTGTTTTTTCCGATAATCTGAATTATTTTTTTCAGACCGTTCTGTTTAATAGTTTTATTATCTTCCATTTCTTTTTTACCTCAAATAAATATATTTAAAATAATTACGCATACAAAGAAAAGTATTGTCACTGCAAGTGCCATATAGTCTGCCGGTGAGGATTTCAACTGGCGGAGACGTGTTCTTCCCTCACCGCCATTATAACATCTGCACTCCATAGCGGTGGCGAGTTCGTCGGCTCTCCGGAACGCCGATATAAAAAGCGGTACTAATATTGATACCATATTTTTCGCCCTGTCTGTAAGATTGCCGGTATCAATTTCAGCTCCCCGTGCTTTCTGTGCGGAAATTATCCTGTCCGTTTCCTCAATGAGTGTAGGAATGAATCTCAATGCAATGGACATCATCATAGCAAGCTCGTGTACCGGAAATTTAAATCTTTTCAGCGGTGAAAGAAGTTTTTCCACGGCATCAGTAAGGGTTATAGGAGAAGTTGTATACGTGAGCAGGGAACTCCCGATTATAAGAAGCACAATTCTTATTATCATGAATACACTGACATTTATTCCGTCGGAAGTTATTTTAATGAATTTCCAGTGAAAATAAACATCTCCGTCACTGACAAAAAGCAGATTCAATACTGCCGTTATAAACAGAAACGGCATCAAAGGTTTAATGCTTTTGCAGAACATTCTTAATTTTATTCTCGAAAGAAATACTGCTATCAATGTATATACTGCACTTATTCCCATACATATGAAAGATTCGCCGGTAAAAAGCATTATTATAAATATAAGCGTCATGACTATCTTAAACCGAGGGTCAAGGCGATGTATTATACTGTCTATCGGGAAATACTGTCCTATTGTAATATCTTTCAGCATATAATGCCTCTCTCCTTTAGTTTTTTTAAAATTACTTCCTTTGCATAGTCAACTGTATATATTTCCGTACCAAAATCAAGACCATGTTTTTTCAGTTCCATAAAGACTTTAGTTATCTGCGGTACGTCGAGACCTATACGTGAAATTTCTTCCGCACGTGAAAAAACTTTTTCTGTCTCGTCGAAACAGAAAACGCTACCATTATTCATTACAAGTATTCTGTCGGCAAATCGGGCTATATCCTCCATACTGTGCGAGACTATCATTATAGTATTTCCTGTCTTTTTATGATACGCCTTTATATATTCAAAAATCCTGTCACGTCCCATAGGGTCAAGACCGGCTGTGGGTTCGTCAAGAATAAGTACCCGTGGATTCATTGCCATTACTCCGGCTATAGCTACACGCCGTTTCTGACCGCCGGAAAGTTCAAACGGTGATTTTTCAAGTATTTCTTCCGGAAGCCCTATATCATGGGCGGTTTCTATCACACGGCGTTTTATTTCCTTGTCGTCAAGACCCATATTCCTGCACCCGAATGCTATATCTTTATAGACAGTTTCCTCAAAAATCTGATACTCCGGATACTGAAAAACCAAACCCACTTTAAACCGTACCTGTCTTATTTCTGATTTATTTTCCCATATGTCCTTACCGTCAAGATAAATTTTTCCGGAAGTTCCTTTCAGTAATCCGTTGAAATGCTGTATCAGCGTTGATTTCCCTGAACCTGTATGACCCATTATCCCGATTATTTCGCCCTCGTTTATTTCAAGATTTACGTGGTCAACGGCAGTTTTTTCAAACGGCGTACCCTGACTGTATATATAAGTAAGTTCTTCGGTTTTCAGGACTGCCATTTTATCACTCCTTTTTATTTGTTATTCTCAATAATCATACGTCTTAACAGAACCATATCAAAAGAATCAACAAAGCCGTCGCCGGTGAGGTCTGCCCTCTTAAACTTTTCTTCTGTAAGTTCCTGTCCACCTAAAATATACGACTGAAGTAATACAGCGTCGGCTATACTTACTTTATTGTCGCCGTTAATGTCGCCTGTTATGGTATCTTTTTCCGGAGCTTCTCCCAGTGAGACAAATTTTCTATTATATTTTTCAGCGTATGCCTGTGCGGTAGAGTTTTCATAGCCGTATATAGTGCCGTCAAAATAAAAACCACCTTTATTTTCATTATATCCATTTGAAATCGTAGAATTATAATCATAAATATAACATTCAGGATTTAAGATAGTTATTGATGTTAAACTTTTACAACGATAAAATGCTTGATTCTGCATACTTATTACACTATCGGGAATTTCTATTGACGTTAAACTACTGCATTTCTGAAATGCACTGTATTCGATGTTTGTTATACTATCAGGAATTTCTATTGATGTTAAACCACTGCAACCACTAAATATATCGGATTCAATACTTGTTACACTATCGGGAATTTCTACTGATATTAAATTACTGCAATCAGAAAATGCATACTCTCCAATACTTGTTACATTATCGGGAATTTTTACTGATGTTAAACTAATACAATCAGAAAACGCACATTCTCCGATACTTGTTACACTGTCGGGAATAACAATATCACCCATACAGGTTTTACCATCAATCAGAACATTGTTTACAACAACAAGCGGATTCTCTTTCTGCTTTTCTTCAAGCCATAATGTTTCAATAAAAGCTTCGCCACCAATATTTGTTAAACTATCAGGAATTTCTATTGATGTCAAACTACTGCAACCAGCAAATGCACGATATCCAATACTTGTTATACTATCAGGAATTTCTATTGATTTTAAACTACTGCAATCTACAAATGCAAAGGCTTCAATACTTATTATACTATCGGGAATTTCTATTGATTTTAAATCATTGCAAAGATAAAATGCAAAACGTCCAATAATTGTTACACTATGAGGAATTTCTACTGATGTTAAACTGATACAATCATGAAATGCATATTCTCCGATACGTGTTACCGGCACGCCGTCTATCTCCGTTGGTATAACAACTTCTGTTGCGGATTCGTCACAATCGGAAATTTCTATGTAATCTCCGTAATTTTTGTATGTCAGTTGTTCATATGTACCCTCTGTGTAGTCTGCTTCGTCTACCGCACCGGCTGTAATTACGGAATTATTCTCCGGAACGGTATTCACATACGGAACACCACAGCCCATTACGCATACTGCCATAATACTGGCAATTATTCTGTTTACTTTCATTTTTTTCCTCCTTTTCACTGAATAATTTTATTTTTCAAGAATCATACGTCTTAAAAGAATCATATCAAAAGCATCTACAACGCCGTCGCCGGTGAGGTCAGCTCTCTTAAACTGTCCCGATTTAAGATTATTCTTACCTAAAATATAAGTCTGAAGAAGTACAGCGTCGGCTATACTTACTTTATTGTCGCCGTTTATATCGCCTGTTATGACCTCTTTTTCCGGAGCTTCTCCCAGTGTGACAAATTTTCTGTCATATTTTTCGGCGTATTCCTGTGCCGTGGAGTTTTCATAGCCGTATATTGTTACTGTATCGCCTATTGTAGCAGAAGCGTCATAAATATCACATTCAGGATTTAAAAAAGTCATTTCCTTTAAACTACTGCATTTATCAAATGCATATAGTCTGACACTTTTTACACTTTCCGGAATTTCTACTGATGTCAGATTACTGCATCCACTGAATGCCTGTACCCCGATATTTATTACACTTGCCGGAATTTCTATTGATTTCAGATTACTACATTCATAAAATACACCTAATCCAAGATTTTTTACACCGGCTGAAATTTTTAATGATGTCATACCACTACAACCCGAAAATGCATAATTGTCAATATCGGTTACAGTGTCGGGAATTTCTACCGATATTAAACTACTGCAATTCTTAAATGCACTTCCGCCGATACTTGTTACACCGTCGGGAATGTCTATAGATGTCAGACCACTGCAACCATTAAATGTCTTTTCGCCGATATTTGTCAGACTGTCAGGAATTTCTACAGATGTCAGACTAATGCAATTTTCAAATGCACTTATGCCGATACTTGTCAGACTATCTGACATTTTTACAGATGTAAGATTACTGCAATCACTGAATGTACTTTCACCGATACTTGTTACACCGTCGGGAATTTCTATAGATGTCAGACTAATGCAATTTTCAAATGCACTCCTTTCGATACTGGTTACACTGTCGGGAATTTCTATAGACGTCAGACCACTGCAACCTGCAAATGTATCCATTCCGATATTTGTTACACCGGCAGGAATTTCTATTGATGTAAGACCACTACAACCACCAAATGCACTGTCTCCTATACTTGTTACACCGGCAGGAATTTTTATTGATGTAAGACCACTGCAACCATTAAATGCATTGTCTCCGATACTTGTTATACCGTCTGGAATTTCTATTGATGTAAGACCAAAGCAATAAGAAAATTCATTATTGCCGATACTTGTTACACCGGCAGGAATTTTTATTGATGTAAGACCCATGCAACCAGCAAATGCACTGTCTCCTATACTTGTTACACCAGCGGGAATTTCTATTGATGTTAAACTTTTGCATATCTGAAATGCATATTCTCCGATACTTGTTACCTTTTGTGGAATTTTTATTGATGTTAAACTTCCGCAATCAGAAAATGTCCACTCTCCTATACTTGTTAAACCGGCAGGAAGTTTCACTGATTTTAAACCACGGCAACTATAAAATGCATAATCTCCGATAATCTTTACACTGTCCGGAATTTCTATAGATGTCAAACCATAGCAACCAGCAAATGCACTGTCTCCTATACTTGTTACACCATCCGGAATTTTTATTGATGGTAAAACTTCACATTCACAGAATGCATAGTCTCCGATACTTGTTATACTGTCCGGAAGCGTCAATGATGTTAAAACATCACAACCACGAAATGCACTTTCGCCGATACTTGTTACCGGTAAGCCGTCAATCTCCGCCGGTATAACAACTTCTTTTTCGTATTCATAACATCTTGCAATCTCGATATAATTACCGTAATTTCTGTACCTGATTACTTTGTTATATGTTCCCTCTGTGTAGTTTGTTTCTTCCTCTTCGTAATCCGCACCGGCTGTCATTATAGAATTATTCTCCGTAACCGCATTTACATATGGTACACCAAAACCCATTACGCATACTGCCATAATACCGGCTAAAATTCTGTTTACTTTCATAATAAATACTCCTTTTCAATTAAATAATTTTAATAATGCTTTTACGCATTCTTCTTCGGATATTATTTCAGGTGAAATTTCAAGACCGGATTTCCTGAGATTCCAGCATAATTCCGTTACCTGTGGAACGTCAAGACCGATTGCCCGTAAAATTTCCACCTGCGAAAAAACTTTTACAGGTATATCATCCAATACAACTCGCCCCTTGTCCATTACTACAATACGGTCACATAGTGAAGCCTCGTCCATGTAGTGAGTTATCAGGACTATTGTTATACCGTATTCCCGATTGAGTTTCCGTATAGCCGAAATTACTTCTTTTCTACCTTGTGGGTCAAGCATGGCGGTAGGTTCGTCAAGTATGATGCACTCCGGACGCATTGCAATTATTCCGGCGATAGCTACCCTTTGTTTCTGACCTCCCGAAAGCTGTGCCGGTGAATGAAGTCTGTAATCGTACATATTTACCGCTTTTAAAGCCTCGTCAACTCGCTTACGCATTTCCGGATACGGAACGCCTAAATTTTCCAGAGCAAATGCAACATCTTCCTCCACTATTGAAGAAACAATCTGATTATCCGGATTCTGAAAGACCATACCGGCACGCTGTCGTAACTGAAACAGCTTCGATTCGTCGGAAGTATCTATGCCACCTACAATGACAGTACCGGAAGTTGCCGTAAGTATGCCGTTAAGATGTTTCGCAAGTGTTGATTTTCCTGAACCGTTATGACCTAATACCGCAACAAATTCACCTTTTTTAATGTCAAGGTCTATGCCCTTGAGAACTTCCGGCGAATTATTTTCCGTTTCAGAATCATAGCGGAAATGCAGATTTCTTATTTCAATGATATTATCCATTTATATCCTTTCCGAAATATCAGTAATATTTATTTATAAAATTTTTCACGTCGTCGGTAAGCTGAATACCGTCAAAATGTGATAAAGTAGCTCTTTCCAGTTCTTCCGGAAAATATGTACCACAACTGGTCAGTGAAAAAATTACAATAACTATAAAAAAGATTTTTTTAAATTTAATCATCACAATATGATATACGCCCGATTACATCTATTTTAATAATCCTTGTGACTGAATAGCCGTCTTCGGTGGTACAGTCCATTTTAATCCATTTGTCGTCGACTTCAACAACTGTACCGCTACCTAAAAATCTTTCCTGTATGTTATATATTTCAACAAAATTCCCGACAAGTTTTTCTATCATATATAATCACCTCTGCCATATAGCCGTAGAACCGCATGGCAACGTCATGCCGGTTGATTCTACCGGAAGTCCTATCTCGTCAAAAGATACCTCACCACCGAATTTTTCAGAAAGTACAGTTCCTGCTATGTAACCCATTACCGACGGCGATAAGCCTGTTGTATAGCTGTTTATCAGGAAAAATAACGGATTATCCGAAAGTACACCGGAACATAATTTCACGAGGTCATATATTGAATTTTCAAGTTTCCATATTTCACCGGAAGGACCTCTGCCATAACTCGGAGGGTCCATTATGACAGCGTCGTAACGTCTGCCCCGACGTATTTCACGTGCTATGAATTTTTCGCAGTCGTCTACAATCCAGCGTATCGGCTTTCCGGAAAGTCCGGAAATACCGGCGTTTTCCCTTGCCCACTGTACCATACCTTTAGAGGCATCTACATGACACACAGAAGCTCCGGCGTCTGCACACGCAAGAGTAGCTCCACCGGTATAGGCAAAAAGATTAAGTACGTTTATATCACGTCCGGCATTTTTTATTTTTTCCGACATGAAATCCCAGTTTACAGCCTGTTCCGGAAACAGTCCGGTATGTTTGAAGCCGGTAGGTTTTATATTGAATTTAAGATTTCCGTAATTTATATTCCATACGTCCGGAAGTTTCCGTCTGAAAGTCCACTGACCACCACCGGAATTTGACCGGTAATAATGACCGTCGGCAGTATTCCAGAGCGGATTTTTTCTTTCAGTTTTCCATATTATCTGCGGGTCAGGACGTACAAGGCTTATACCTCCCCATGATTCGAGTTTTTCGCCGTCTGAAGTATCAATAATTCTGTAATCTTTCCAGTTTTCAGCAGTTCTCATAAATAATCAAGCTCCTTTCGGGATTCTTTCCCTTATTTTTCCGGCTATACTGTTGACAGCCTCGTTAATATCGTTATAATCCATACCCTCAGCGGTTATGCTTATAGAGGGTTTTTCGGGATTTTCATGTACAAATAATTTTGCCCTGTTCCCGAACAAATGTATATAATCCGCTATGCGTTCGGTTATGACACAGTCATTTTTCCATATTTCCCGAAACTCCGGCGGAATATCCACATCAAGTGACATCTGATAATAATGTTTCATATCTGCCAGTCTGCCCAGCCTAATGTTTTTACTTCTCATTATCGAAAGAAGTTTAACAGCCGTAAGAAAACCGTCACCGGTGAGTATCTCGTCAGGGAAAATAATTCTGCCCATATTATCCGTACCGACGTTGAAACCGTCCGCCAGCATTTTTGTTATTACGCTTTTTTCGTCGAAACCGGCAGTCACGACGGATATATTATTTTCTTCCGCAAATTTCATGAATCCGTAACCTGCTCCGTAAGTGACAACAAAAGTATTATTTTTAAGTAAATTGTTTTCCTTGAAAAATTTCGCAAATACGGCTGAAAGCCTGTCATTATCGAGTGTTATATTATTTTCGTCAATGACCGTACAGCATTCACAGTGATTTCCGAAAATAAACCCACACTGACACCCTGAACATACATTATCTTCCGGCATGATGTTTACTTCCGCACCGAGTTCACGGAAAATTTTCATAGCTATATCTTCGTTACCGTCAGGACATCTTACGGCTATTTTCATTCCGTCAAAACTATTCCGGACAGACTGCTTTATAAATCCGATATACTCTTCAATGGCGTTTTCGCATACTATCACGCCACCCTTACCGGTTCTGATACGCTTTGAAAGTTCCTCCGGTGAACCGGAAACTATTCTTTTTATTTCCTCGCATATTTCGTGACTGAGCTTATAACCCCCTCCGGAATAAAGACGTATTTCACAGAAATTTCCGTCTGCTGACGATGTAAGCATTATTCCGGAATCGGCATTGTGTTTCGCCGTGAGATATGAAACAGCCGGTGGTATAAGTAATCCTGACTTCTCTGCAACAACTCCGGCAGAACTTACACCCCGACATACTGAATCATATATACTTCCGGCAGAAGCTCCGCCGTCATGACCCACCACGACAAGCGGATTTTTATTGTTTTTCGGTGAAAATATACAAGCTACAGTGCGTCCGATTTTTTCGGCTGAAATATGGTCTGAAGAATCAATTTTCATATATCCGCCGTTAAAATTTCCCATATAGTTATACTCCTTTTATAGTATATACCACTATAATTTTTTTGTACTTTGCAATTTCCGGATTATTCCGGCAGAATCTCACATCAGGACAGTTATTATATATGTTATATACAAGTATTCCGTTGTTATTCCGGACACAGAAAACTGTATGAATAGTCGAAAGAAATCGCTGACCTGTCCAGAATGAAACTATAAAAATTTCTGATTCTCCTATCTGACGTGATTTTTTATACTTTATCCCGAAATGTCGGAGTGCCTCGCCGATTTTATAAGGATTACAACCGAAAAATCCGGCAAGCATTCTGAACTTTTCCATATAACGTGATACTTCATATACCGGACGTGCCTTTTTCATATATACAAGTGCGTTGTGTACCGCTATTACTTCGCAACCATTGAAACTCATATTACATATACCGTAACGCATTCCGGAAACATAGTCCACTCCCTGACCGTTTATCATTCTGCCGTAAAAAGATTTTTTATAAAGATTTAAATTATGTCTGTAATTGTTTTCCGTAATCATAAATTATTCTTCACTCTTAAAGCTGAATCCAAGATGTTCGTATGCAAGTTTAGTGGCACAACGTCCACGAGGTGTACGCCCGAGAAATCCTAACTGCATGAGATACGGTTCACAGACATCTTCAATAGTGACCGCTTCTTCACCTATCGCCGACGCAAGCGTTTCAAGTCCTACAGGTCCACCGCCATAACCTTTTATAATCATTTCCAACATACGCCTGTCAAGACTGTCTAAACCCAGTCCGTCAATTTCAAGACGTGTCAGAGCCATTGAAGCTATATCCTTATTTATTTCACCGTTTCCCATAACGTCGGCAAAATCACGTACACGTTTCAGAAGCCTGTTTGCTATACGTGGTGTACCTCTTGACCGGCTTGCTATTTCCCCTGCTCCGTCGGCGGTACATGGTATATCAAGTATCATGGCACTACGGCGGACTATATCCGTTAATTGTTCCTTTGAGTACAATTCCAGACGCTGTATAACTCCGAAACGGTCTCTCAACGGTGCGGATAACTGTCCGGCACGTGTAGTCGCACCGATAAGCGTGAACGGTTTCAAATCCATTCTTATTGAACGTGCTGACGGTCCTTTACCTATGATAATATCAATTACCCTGTCTTCGAGAGCAGGATATAATATTTCCTCCACTGCTCTTGAAAGTCTGTGTATCTCGTCTATGAAAAGAACGTCGTTATCCGAAAGACTTGTCAGCAGTGATACAAGGTCACCTGGTTTTTCGATTGCCGGACCTGTAGTAACTCGTAAATTCACACCTAATTCATGTGCTATTATCGCTGAAAGTGTAGTCTTGCCCAGCCCTGGCGGACCGTATAAAAGTACGTGGTCAAGAGGTTCTCCACGGAGTTTTGTGGCTTTTATATATATTGCAAGATTTTCCTTTACTTTATCCTGTCCGATATATTCGTGAAGTGTCTGCGGACGGAGTGTTATTTCAATATCGTTATCATCGGAAGTATTTTCCGGAGAAATCATTCTCGGAGAAAATTCCATATCATCAGTCTGTATCAATTCAGCACCTCCATATTATGTAAAAAATTTTTAACTATCATTTCTTTGAGTTCATAAGACGAAGTACTTCTCTTATGATTTCCTGTGTACTTGCATTAGTATCGCATTTTCTTAACAACGGTGCTATTTCGCCTTGTGAATAGCCCAGTACCATAAGGGCTTCCATAGCCTCCGACACCGCCGACACTGAAACATCTGCAACACTGACCGGTACGGAGATATTTTTTCCGGAAAAAGATTCCGCTGAAATTTTGTCCTTTAACTCCAGTACAATACGCTGTGCTGTTTTAGTGCCGATACCTTTTATCCTTGTGAACGCCTTACTGTCGCCGGAAGCTACAATAAAAGCAAAATTTTCCGGTGTTATATCGGAAAGTATAGCAGTACCAGCTTTTCCGCCGACACCTGATACCGATATAAGCAACCGGAAACAATTCAGTTCCTGTTGTGTCGCAAACCCGAAAAGCTCTATATTGTCGTCCCTTACGGTCATATGCGTATAGATTTTAACTTCACTGCCTATTGCACCAAGCTGTGTGACGGTATTATACGAAGTCCGGCAACCATAACCCACACCATTACATTCTACTACAATAAAATTCATATCTTTTAATGTAAGTATTCCTTTAAGACTATATATCATAAAAAACTTCCTTTATATAAAAAATTATCCCCACCGGATTGTGTGTCCGTGACATATCGCAACCGCCAGAGCGTCGGCGGTATCGTCGGGCTTCGGAACACGAGCCAGTCCGAGAATATTACGTGTCATTTCCATCATCTGACGTTTTTCGGCTTTTCCGTAACCTGTAACCGAAACTTTCACCTGTAACGGTGTATACTCCGCCACCGGAACGAATCTTTTTGAAGCTGACAAAATTATAACACCTCTTGCCTGTGCTACGTCGATAGCGGTCTTCTGATTTGTCGTGAAATAAAGTTTTTCGACTGCCATGCAATCCGGCTTGAATTTTTCAAAAATATAATCCATATCTTCACTTATCGCCCTTAGACGTTCAGTAAAATCAGTTCCGGCATCTGTAGTTATCGCACCATACTGTACTGGACGGAAATTAATGCCGTCATAATCGAGTATGCCGAATCCGACTATTGCATAACCGGGGTCAATTCCTAATATTCTTATCTTTTCCACATTATTATACCCTTTAAGTTTAAAAAGTCTGTACGATTGTATATGTCTGCCCTGATACCTTATTATTATACCATACGGAAAAGGTTTTTTGCAATATAT
This sequence comes from Ruminococcus sp., assembly GCA_014799765.1. Taxonomy (GTDB): domain Bacteria; phylum Bacillota; class Clostridia; order Oscillospirales; family Ruminococcaceae; genus Ruminococcus. Next base: position 13,384 of record JAAVHK010000136.1, on the reverse strand, counting down.
TTGTATCTTTTTTATTGATTTTTACAAAAAAATCTGCTATAATGAATTGTATGCTATAATACTGAATTTTCAGGAGGTAAAAAATTATGGACTTACAGGAATTAAGAAAAAACATTGACATCACTGACGAAAAAATATTATCGCTTTTCATGGAGCGTATGGAACTTTGTAAAGGCGTTGCCGACTATAAAAAAAAGAACAATATGCCCGTTTTTCAGGGCAGTAGGGAACAACAGGTAATAGACCGTATAAAAAGTCTCACCAACGATACAGCACTTGAAAGTGGTACAACAGCATTGTTCACGACCATCATGGATATAAGTAAACTGTTACAGAACAGAAAACTGTTACCCGATACGAATGAATATACTTTCACTGAACCGGATTTCAGTAACGCTGAAAAAATAGGCTGTCAGGGAACTTCCGGTGCAAATTCCGAAACTGCTGTAAAAATGATTTTCGGCGATAAAAAACCGGTTTTCTATAATTCGTTTGAAGACGTTTTCAGGGCTGTACAGTCCGGTGAAATGGATTACGGCGTTATACCGCTGAAAAATTCCACTGCCGGTATGATTGACAGTGCATATGACCTTATGGCAAAATACAGTGTATATATTGTCAGACAGGTATGCGTTGAAATAAATCACTGTCTTGCCGTAAAAAAAGGTACTTCAATGAACGAGATAAAATGCGTATACTCTCACCCACAGGCATTAGCACAATGTAACGCCTTTATTACCGAAAACGGTCTTGAAACTGCACCTTACAGCAATACTGCAACATCTGCTGAAATGGTCAGCAACAGCGAAGAAAAAATAGCTTCAATATGTTCCGTAGACTGTGCGGAACGTCTCGGACTGGATATTCTCGCCAAAGATATTGCAGACTGTTCCGTAAACCGTACACAGTTCGTATGCATTGCACGTGATTTACAGGTAGCACAAAATTCTGATACCATTTCAATAATGATACAGATTCCGCATACAGAGGGTAGTTTATATCGTCTTCTGACTAAATTCTACGTCAACGGCATGAATCTTATAAGAATCGAAAACCGTCCTGTACGTGACGGCAGTTTTGATGTTATGTTTTATCTCGATTTCAGCGGAAAACTTGATGACCCTGCTGTAAGGGCGTTAATGAATGACTTATCCGAAAATATGGAATATTTCCGTTGTCTCGGTACTTTCCGCAACGAGTGAAAGGGGTGATTTAAAATATGTCTGATAAATTCAGTTCTTTACTTGAAAGGAAATTTGTTTTTCTTGACGGTGCTATGGGAACTATGTTACAGGCACACGGTATACAGACCGAACACGTTCCGGAATTACTTAATATAACAAATCCGGAAGCCATAATGAAAATACATCGTATGTATGCGGAAGCCGGTTCTGATATAGTCTATGCGAACACTTTCGGGGCAAACCGTTTCAAACTCGAAAATACCTGCTACAGCGTCGAAGATGTGGTGAAAGCCGGTATACGTAACGCCAGACAGGCAGTTGACGGAAAATCACTTGTTGCACTCGATATGGGTTCACTGGGTCAGATGCTTGAACCCTCCGGCACTCTCTCATTTGAAGAGGCTTACGACGTATACAAGGAAATCGTAATCGCCGGAAGTGAAGCGGATGTTATAGTTATAGAAACCATGACCGATTTATATGAAGTTAAATCCGCATTACTGGCAGTCAAGGAAAATTCCGACAAGCCGGTACTTGTTACAATGACTTTCGAGGAAAATATGCGTACATTTACCGGTGTATCGCCGGAATGTATGGTAGCAGTTTTAGAGGGTCTCGGAGCTGATGCAATAGGTGTAAACTGTTCACTCGGTGCAGACGAACTTTTCCCTGTACTCGATAAAATATGTTCGCTTACGTCGCTACCGGTAATCGCAAAGGCAAATGCCGGACTTCCTGACCCTGTAACGAACCGTTTTAACTTAAGTCCGGAAAGTTTCGCAGAAAGTAATGTCAGACTTGCCGGAGCAGGTGTTAAAATTTTCGGTGGCTGTTGCGGAACTACTCCGGAACATATCCGGCAAATGATTGAACGTCTTGAAAACGTCGAGAATATAAAAAGACCCGTAAAGCGTATAAGTGTAGCGTGTTCTGCGGTAAACTGCGTGACGATAAATCAGCCACGTGTTATCGGTGAGAGAATAAATCCTACCGGTAAGAAACGTTTCAAGGAAGCACTTATAAATCATGATATAGACTACATTTTAAGTCAGGCAGTGGAGCAGGTACACGCCGGTGCGGAAATTCTTGACGTAAATGTAGGATTACCGGATATAAACGAAAAGGAAATGATGATTACCGCTGTCAAGGCTATACAGAGTGTATGCGATACGCCCTTACAGCTTGATTCAACTATACCGGAAGTACTCGAAGCCGGTTTACGTATCTATAACGGCAAACCTATTGTAAATTCCGTAAACGGTGAAGACGAATCACTTGAAAAAATTCTGCCGTTGGTGAAAAAATATGGTGCGTCGGTTGTAGGACTTACTCTTGACAAAAAGGGAATCCCGAAAACCGCTGACGGACGTTTTGCAATAGCCGAAAAAATTCTTGACCGTGCGTTATCTTACGGAATACCTAAAGAAGACGTTTTCATAGACTGTTTAACGCTTACCGCCTCCGCCGAACAGGACTGCGTTATGGAAACTCTTAACGCTCTGAACCGTGTCAAAAATGAGTTAGGTTTACGGACTGTATTAGGCGTATCTAATATTTCTTTCGGACTTCCGAACAGGGAACTGATTACACGTACATTTCTTACAATGGCACTTCATAGCGGTCTTGATTTGCCTATTATAAATCCTAATGTGGATTCAATAATAGGTGCTGTACGGGCTTACAGACTTCTCGCCGGTATCGACAGAAATTCAGCCGATTTCATAAGCGTATACGCAAATAACACACCTGCTCCGAAAGTTACGGTAAATCCGGAAAAAAATTCTCCGGATTTGGTTTATGCAGTGGAAAACGGTCTTAAAAACGAGGCACTGAAAGCCGTCACGGAACTTATAAAAACCGTTGACCCTATGGAAATTATAAATAATTATCTTATTCCGGCACTCGATTCCGCCGGTGATAAGTTTGAAAAGGGTAAAATTTTTCTTCCGCAACTTATTCTGACAGCCGGTTCGGCACAGGCTTGTTTCGAGGTACTGAAAGAAAAGCTTTCCGCCAATAATATAGGAAGTGTTTCAAAAGGAAAAGTAGTTCTCGCAACCGTAAAAGGTGACATTCACGATATAGGAAAAAATATTGTAAAAGTTCTGCTGGACAGTTACGGTTTTGAAGTGATAGATTTAGGGAAAGACGTTCCACCACAACTGATAGTCGATACGGCGATAAAACATAAGGTAAAACTGGTAGGACTTTCCGCCCTTATGACTACAACATTGTCGGCTATGGAAGAAACTATCAGACTTCTGAACAGGGATTATCCCGAATGCAAGACTGTAGTAGGCGGTGCGGTACTTACTGCCTCTTACGCCGAACAGATTAAAGCCGATTTCTATGCAAAAGACGCCAAACAGACAGTTGATGTTGCATCACATATTTACGGAAAATAATTTAAAGAAAGGTTATATTTTTATGATTATACTTGATGATTTAAGGGTTGAAATGACCGGTTACAGAAAAGAAATGACGGAACTTGCTGACGTTCTGAATATTCAGAAAGCCAAGGAACGTATTGCGGAACTCAATGAAGAAACTGCCAAAGATGGTTTCTGGGATGACCTCGAAAACTCACAGAAAGTACTTCGTGAAACAAAGGCTCTCGAAAGAAAAATAGAAAAATTCAACAAACTTAACGACAGTCTCGAAGACCTGATAACTCTGATTGAATTGTCAATCGAAGAAGATGACGATAGTTCCATTGAGGAAATAAAAGCAGATTCCGAAACATTCAAGCGTAAACTCGAAGAAGAAAAACTTTCCACACTTCTCACAGGTGAATACGACAGTGCAAATGCCATACTTACGTTCCACGCCGGAGCAGGTGGCACAGAAGCTCAGGACTGGGCTGAAATGCTTTACAGAATGTACAATCACTGGGCAGAACGTCATAATTATAAAGTAACTCTTATGGACTATCTCGACGGCGACGACGCCGGTATGAAATCGGCTTCCATACTCATTGAAGGCGATAACGCATATGGTTATATGAAATCTGAATCCGGCGTACACAGACTTGTACGTATTTCACCGTTTGACGCTTCCGGAAGAAGACATACATCATTTGCGGCACTCGAAGTTATGCCGGAAATCGACGACTCTATAGAAGTCGACATCAGACCCGAAGATATTGAAATGGAAGTATACCGGTCAAGCGGTGCAGGCGGTCAGAAAGTAAACAAGACCAGTTCCGCAGTACGTCTCATTCATAAGCCGACAGGTATAGTAGTATCGTGTCAGACACAAAGAAGCCAGTATCAGAACAAAGACTACGCCATGAAAATGTTACGTTCAAAACTCGTTGAGATAAAGGAACGTGAACACCTCGAAAAAATAGAGGACATAAAAGGCGTTCAGCGTGAAATCGCATGGGGTTCGCAGATACGTTCTTATGTATTCATGCCTTACACACTCGCAAAAGACCACCGCACAGGCTTTGAAAACGGTAATATTCAGGCTGTCATGGACGGCGATATTGACGGCTTTATAAATGCCTATCTGAAATCGCTGTCACACGGAACGCTTGAAAAGTAATTCCTGAAATGACCGATTTTATTATATGGCTGTTGATAATGGGAATTTTTTTCATGATTGTCAACAAATTGAAACCGAAAGACCCACCGAAAAAAGAACCCGAAAAGCCCCCAGAACCTGAAAAACCTGAATCCAAACCTAAACCGGAGGGCATGACATATACAGATGAGTTCAAAAACAAAATTGCAATTGAATCTATTAACGGAAAATCTGATGACGATATTATAAAAGAACACCAGACGGTCACGGCGGACGAAATAAAAGAATGGAAAAAAAATCTGACGGATAGTATTGTAAATCTTCAAGAACAAATTGCAGGTCTTAAAGAACAGAACGAAAAACTTTCCGGAGAATCGAAAAAACTTAACTCCAAAGTCGAAAGGCTTGAAGAAATTTGTCAGATATTCATTGGCGACGGCTGGAAAGATAAAACAGGATATAAATATTTATAACGTGTCCACTTACGAGCGGACACGCTCTTTTTATGCACACTATTGTATGGGAATTTCATATAATACAGCAGAAAAATTTTTTCTGTAAGCCGTTTCATACGGCAGAATGGAGAATTATATGAAAGATAAAATTAAAATACTTGTTTCCGGCGGTGATATGCGTCAGATATATTGTGCCGGAAAACTTTCAGCGGTATATAATACTTATGTCATGGGATTTTCCGCCGATTCGATAAACGAAAAAAACAATCTCAAACAAGCCGTCACAGATACAAACGGCTTTTATGATTTTGTGGTACTGCCTGTGCCACCTCTCGACGAAAACGGCAGTATCAAAGCACCGTTCAGCGATACGGAAATAAACCCCGAAGAAATACGGAGACTTCTTAAACCTGATGGTGTTGTATTCGTCGGAAAATATGATAAAAAATTATCAGATATTTTCCCCGAACACGAAATAATCGACTACATGAAATGCGAAGATTTAAGTCTTAAAAACGCCATACCTACCGCCGAGGGTGCTGTTGAAATAGCCCTCAGTGAACTGCCGGTCACACTGAACGGTCTGGACGTTCTCATAGTAGGTATGGGCAGAATAGGAACATCATTGGCGGAAATTCTGAAAGGATTCGGAAGTAACATAACTGTTGCCGTACACAATGAAAAAGGCTCTGCAAAAGCACGTATGGCAGGTATCAGACCGGTTTTCACGGAAAATATGACGACTGATTACAAACTTGTATTCAATACAGTACCTGAAATGATTTTCGATAACGAATTACTGAAACATTTCAGTGATGATACACTTTTCATTGACCTTGCATCCAAACCAGGCGGAATAGATTTCAAGTCGGCGACAATACTCGGTAAAAAAGTAATATGGGCTTTAGGTATACCCGGGAAAACAGCTCCGGTTACTTCCGGAGAATTTATAGCCGAAACTATAGCCGGAATTATCGAAGAAAGGGGTTTTTATAAATGAGTGAAATTTTCAGCGGTCTTAAAATAGGATTCGCTATGACAGGTTCTTTCTGTACTTTCGCAAAATGTTTTGAACAGGCGGAAATTCTGAAAAATATGGGTGCGGAAATTATACCCATAATGTCGGAAAACGCTTCCGGAACTTCCACACGTTTCGGTACGGCAGACGAAAATATTAAAAAACTGTCTGAAATAGCCGGAAGAGATGTCATTATGTCCATAACCGACGCCGAACCTATAGGACCGAAAAATATGACCGACATCATGATAGTAGCACCTTGCACATCGAATACCGCTTCAAAACTTGCCAACAGTATAACCGATACAGCAGTTACAATGGCTGTCAAATCACATCTGAGAAGCGGTAAACCTGTAGTGCTTGCGATAGCCTCCAATGATTCTCTTTCAGGGTCAGCGAAAAATATAGGCGAACTCTTCAACAGAAAAAATTACTATTTTGTACCTATGTTACAGGACGACTGTACAAACAAACCAGCCTCACTTGTTGCGGAATTTTCCATGATACCGGAAACTATTTCCTCTGCCCTTAAAGGTATACAGTCAAGACCTGTCATATATCACCGTTCTGACTGAAAAACAAGGCGGTCAACAGAACAATGACCGCCTTTAAATTACATAAATATCAATAATACCGTATATATCACCTGTATGAAAACTGAAAGCATAAACATAACTGAACTTCTTGCCACCGTAATACCTCGTCTCGACTGTGCCGGAGTTGTTGCCGGTATCCTGTTATTTTCACGGAATATAAATAACAGAAAAAATCCCATTACCGCTATGACCATTATAAGCATTGATGTAAATATATATCCGGCGAACTCTTCAACATACGCCATAAGTGTAGACGACGTATTGACAAAAATGTGTACGATTACCGCCGGAAGTATCGAATTATGTTTCAGTGTAATATGTGCAAGGAAAACTCCCATTATGAATGCAAGCGTAAACTGTGGTATATTATGGTGCGATATTCCGAAAAAAAACGCCGTCGCAAATACCGCAAACCGCTGATTACTCCGTGAAAAAGTCCTTAAAAGCATACCTCTGAAAAACATTTCCTCTGTAATCGGTGCTATTATACAGGTATAAACCGTCATTATTGCCCAGCCCGTACCGGTAACCGCTATACCGTCCATTTCCATGACGTCCGTTGTATAACCGTACTGTACAAAAATACTGTCTATTGCTCCGGCAACTATCGCAGAAAATTCCCACAGAAAAAACGCTATCAGACAATACTGCAAGGCTTTCCCGAAACTGAAGTTACGTGTCCGGACAAGCTGACTTTTCGGAATATGTGCCAATTTCATTCCCATGAACGCAAAACCTATATTTGAAATAATAAAGGCAATTGTATTTATTCCGGCAAATATCGAAGAGCCTTCTATATATGAAAATATTGTTTCCGCATCTGCATCACCGTTCATTGAACCTATTATCATACGCAATATATATATTATCGCATATGTAAGAAGATTACTTATAAAAAACTGTCCGAGTACGCACCAACCGCCTACTGAATAAAAACGTCTTATTTTACGACGTTCAGCGAGTTCAGGTTCAAGTGGTATTTTACAGTCAGGTGCATCAAGTTCCGGCATTATGTCGGAATAGTCGCCACTAAATTCCGGATATTCTGTCGGATTATCAAACGGATTCATTTTATCAGGTGACTTATTTTTCTGTTCTTCCGCAATCTTCCTGTTGAGACGGTATATTTCATTATTCAGTAAGGATATTTCCGCCCTGTAATATTCTTCGTTCATGTTTGTTCCTCCTTTCAGGTTTGTGCTTATTTATTATGTAACTTTAAAAAATATAAAAAGGTTCATTGCCTTTCATTGACTCTTCCTGAATGACCGCAATTAATTCTTCAATCCGGCTGTGCATTCTTAAATAATTATTTTTATCGCACCATTTCATTAGTTTATTAAGTTCGTCAATTACTTCATCTTTCTGAGCAGGCGTGAAACTTCCTTCGTCCCTGAATAATTTCAAGCCAGTTTCAGAAATGCCGACTTCCCATACGCTTCTGAAGTATTTTTCAGACGCAACCGGATAACTATAAATTATTTCACTTTTTTTGTCGTTGCAATCGCCATCAAATCTTAATAAATCCACTGCCATATTATCACCTATTTATGATACTTTCCGCCCTCTGCAATCTGAAAAGCCCTGTAAACCTGCTCCAGTAACATGACCCTCGCCAACTGGTGCGGAAAAGTCATATCCGACATCGAAAGTTTTAAATTTCCTATTGACTTTATTTCCGGTGCAAGTCCGAAAGAACTTCCGATTATGAAAGTCACCGCACTGAAACCGTTCACACCGGCTGACGTTATTTTTTCAGAAAACTTTACACTCGTGAGTTGTTTTCCCTCTATGCACATTGGTATTATCATGCCTTTCAGATACTTTTTTATCTGTACCGCCTCTTTCTGTAATGCCGTATCTATTTCCTTTTCTGACGGATTTTCACTTAGTCTGTACTCGTCAAGTTCGTGGATTTCAAAATTACAGTATCTCGAAAGCCTTTTTATGTATTCCGCACAGGCACTCCGTAAATATTCTTCTTTAAGTTTTCCTATAACTATTAAATTTATCGTAATCAAAAAATAACCGCCCCTCCGTTTGTCTCGACCGGTGCTACGCCCATTATGTAATCCTTATTGAATTTATATTTTTTGTCAAGAAATTTCCTTGCCGTCGCAAATGCTGTCTGTGGGGTATTGTTTTCCTGACTGAGATGCCCTAAAACTATATGCGTTGTGCCTTTTTCTATCAGTTTTCCTATCTGTATGGTACAGGCTTCATTTGAAAGATGTCCGGTTTCAGAAAGTATTCGCTGTTTCAGGTGAAACGGATAATTCCCCTGTCTTAACATATTCTCGTCGTAATTCGATTCAAGAAGTACCATTTTACAACCTTTAAATGCTTTTTCCGCTTCCGGAGTTATTACGCCTGTATCGGTACATACTGCACAATATTTATCGTCGGAAGTATGTATCTTATAACCACAAGGGTCTATGGCATCGTGAGATATTCTGAACTTATTTATTTCCATATCCGCACAGACTATACTTTTCTTCACCTCTATCACACGAGACTTAGAAGAAATTTTATCATCATCACATAACTTCCGGAGCGTTTTTTTCGTACCGTATACTGTTATACCTGTCTTATTAGTAAGCACTTTCAAGCCGGAAACATGGTCACTATGTTCATGAGTTATGAATACTCCCTGTATAGCCGTTACCGGTATCCTGTTTGCCGTCAATGCTGTCGAAAGTCGTCGGAAACTTACTCCACAATCTATAAGTATTCCACACTTTTCAGTCCCGATAAAGTAGGAATTTCCTTTACTGGAACTGAAAAGCGGATATATTCTTGCCATTTTATCCCTCTTTCCCGTCTTCAATGTACTCCATAGCAAAATATTCATGTCCGAACATACTGCACTCTCCGGCAAAATCAAATTTCAGACTTTTATACGTCTTCAAAGCCGGAATATTGCTTTTCACTACAAATAAATGCACGGATTTACAGCCCTTTTCAACAAGTGTTTCAATAAGTTTTTTCACCATTATTTTTGCATAACCGTTTCCCTGATATTCAGGTGCAATAACTATTCTTGTGATTTCACACTGTGTACCGTCATTTATTTTCCAGAAGTCATTATTTTCAAAAACGCTATCTGTTTCAACAGAACACGCACCCATTATTTTATTGTTATTCTCAAATATATACAGATTTCCATTTCTGAAATTCATATTTTTCTTATTTCAACTCCTTGCCTTGTTTCACGGACTTCATAGCCGAGTGCGGTTATTTTATTCCGTATCTCGTCGGCAAGTACAAAATTCTTTTCCTTACGGGCAGACTTTCTTTCCTCGACGAGTGCAAGGACTTCCGCCGGTATCTCCTCACCCTGATTTGCTTTCATGGCATTTTCTATTATGTCGAGACCTAAAACTTTATCAAATTCCTTAATCAATGCAGTTTTTGTTACGGAATTTGTTTCAGATTTCAGTACATCATACAATGCGGTAATCGCAAGTGATGTATTTAAATCATTGTCGAATGCGTCTGTGAAATTCTTCATAAGTCTGTCGTATTCCATACTGTCAATATCTCCGGAAGTTTCATTGACAAAAAGTGCTGTTTTTTCGATAATCTTATTATAAGACGTCACTGCATTGTTTAAATTATCCCAGTCGAATACAAGCGACTTTCTATAATGCGACAGTAAACAGAAATATCTGTATACAATCGGATTATATCCTTTTTCCTCAAGTAGCGATACCGTTAAAAATTCGCCTTTTGATTTACTCATTTTTCCGCTGTTCGTGTTCAGATGATGTACGTGAAACCAGTAGTTACACCATTCGTGACCTAAATATGCCTCACTCTGTGCGATTTCGTTGGTATGGTGCGGAAATGCATTGTCTATACCGCCACAGTGTATATCCAGATATTCACCTAAATTCTTCATGCTTATACATGAACACTCTATATGCCAACCTGGATAGCCTGTACCGAACGGACTTTCCCATTTAAGTTCCTGAGAGTCAAATTTTGACTTGGTGAACCATAATACAAAATCCGCCTTGTTTCGCTTGTTGGAATCTTCTTCCACACCCTCACGTACTCCTACTGCTAAATCTTCTTCCCTGAAATCGTTGAAAACATAGTACTTCTCAAGTTTTGACGTATCAAAATAAATGTTTCCGCCGGATTCGTATGCATAACCCTTATCAATAAGCACCTGTATAACCCTTATGAACTCGTCTATATATGATGTCGCCGGTACTACAACGTCCGGAGTTTTTATATTAAGTTTTTTGCAGTCGCTGAAAAATGCGTCCGTATAAAACTGTGCTATCTCCATGACTGTTTTATGTTCACGCTTTGCACCTTTTAACATTTTATCGTCGCCGGTATCGCCGTCGCTTGTAAGATGTCCTACATCTGTTATGTTCATTACTCTTGTGACGTCAAGACCTGTGAAACGCAGATACTTTTCAAGGACGTCTTCCATGATATAAGTGCGGAGGTTTCCTATATGTGCATAGTGATACACGGTAGGTCCGCAGGTATATATACTTGCCCTGCCCTGTTCGTGCGGAATAAATTCCTGTTTTTTATGTGTAAGTGAATTATATAACTGCATTATAAATACTCCTTTTTTATAATTATGTATTCTGATATTCCGAAAGTATTTCCTTTTCTTTCTCGAAAAGATTGAAAGTTTTGTCTTTCTGATTTTCACTGACCGCAAATTCATTAAGTTTTCTGCCGTCGGTGAGTAGTACACAAGCCTGATACGCTAATTGTTCGTACCAGTCCCATGAATAGCGGTCATCGGGCAGACCATGTGGAAATTCTATCTCCGATATAGTACCGGTTTCACGACTTTTAACTCCTCTTGCCGTGAAAAAATTACTGTCCACAGATATAATTATTTCTATATTGTTGTATTCCGTGGTATCATCAAAAAAAACTCTGCTCTGAAAACTGCTCCATTCAAGAATAGATGCTCTTATTCTTCCGGTTGTATCGGCAACACCATAACTTATAGTCAACCGCTCCGGAGGTACTGAAATATCGTCCCTGTTCATTTTCAAATCATCATGCATATAATTTATAATATTTTCAATCTGATATTCACGGAAACGTATATATTCAAGTCCGAAATTAAAATATACAGACATTCTTAAAAACTCCTTTTTATTTTTGTTGGTACGGAATTTTTTCACTGCCGGTATCCGTAACGAACACCGGCATATTACAGACTTATTTTTTCATATCTGAAACTTCTTTCCTGAGTCTTTCAAATTCCGTACTGAGCCGACATAATTCCTGTGATACAGGGTCAGGAATGTGTATCTGGTCAATTTCACTGCAAACATCCTTACAGATTTTCTTTCCGTTTCTTTTTACTACTCTTGCCGGTACGCCTACTGCCGTACAGTTATCGGGAATTTCATTCAGAACAACTGCATTTGCGGCGATTTTTACATTGTTTCCGACTTTAAAAGGACCTAATACTTTCGCACCTGCTCCGACAAGTACGTTATGTCCAAGTGTGGGGTGTCTTTTACCTTTATCCTTACCAGTACCGCCAAGTGTCACGCCCTGATACAACAGACAGTTATCGCCTATGACGGCAGTTTCACCTATTACAACGCCCATACCGTGATCAATAAAAAGACCCTTTCCTATTTCTGCACCAGGGTGTATTTCTATACCGGTCTTACGTCTCGAATGCTGTGAAATCATTCTTGCAACGGTAAACATATTTCTTTTATAAAACCAGTGGGCGATACGATAACTTCTTACTGCCGTCAGGCTGGGATATGTCAGCAGTATTTCAAGCGTACTGTGTACAGCCGGGTCACGTTCCCGTATGAGCCTTATATCTCTTTTTATATATTCAAACAAAATATTTCCTCCTCTTAAAAAAATTCAGTCTCCGGAGGCACACAGAAAAATACCCTCCGGAGACGTATATAAACGCTGTTCCACTCCGTTTATAGCATTTCCCGTAACGTGAGACTTACGCCACAGAATACTGTTATTTCCTCTGCGGAGCTGACAGCCGCACTTCATTTTTATTGTTTATATCGTCGCACCAACCCGATACTCTCTGAAAAACAAGATAAAAATTACTTTGACTGCTACGCTTTTATTAAATATTGCTTATAATATTATATACTATACAACCGGATTTTGTCAAGGGTCAATAGATAATTTATATATTTCAAAAAAAACAGAACTCCGGAGAGTTCTGTTTTATATCTGAATTATTTTTCCCTGCGTTTCGCTGAAATAACCATAACTCCTAACGAAAGTGCAAGCAATGCGAAAACATTTCCGAAATCATCGCCTGTTTTAGGTGCGTCTTTACCGTTACTTCCGGAAGAAGAAGAACTACTACCGGAATTGTTTTCTGCGTCGTCGCCGTCTTCTTCGGAATCGCTGTCGTCATCATTATTTTCCGGAGCGTCTGCCCTTTCGCCTGTAAGCTGGATTACTCCCCACAAACCTGTTGCGTGGTCTTTTACCCATGCAAGACCATTAAATACAGGTCTTGCTTCTGCGAACTCTCCTACAGGAATTACTGCACCGCCGTCTGTAGAATAGTATCCGCCACCCCATGCAGTATTGAATGCTATATACTCTTCCGACGGAAGATAC
>JAAVHK010000135.1 GCA_014799765.1 Ruminococcus sp. | reverse complement strand
CTTGATTCAAGATTTTCGGTTATACAGTCGGCATGAATACCGCCGTATGTTGCCTGAGCGTTCTGCCACGACGAACAACCAGTTACTTCAAAATCAAGATGTTTAATCATATCGGTTAATTTTTTTAATTCCTTGTCGGTAAGCGTTGAAATTTTTTCCGTAAGTGGTTTATGTATGGCGTTTCTAACAAGCCATATCGCAAGATTTTTTACGAAAATTCCGGTCAGAAGCTCTTCCAGTGTGTTTTCCGCACGGTCTTCACGGATTTTTTCGAGGTATTCCGTAATATCATTATGGTGCATATCCGGTAACAAATCGGCACGGAGCGTCAATTTTCCCTCATAGTCGCCGAAAAGATACGCTAAATTGAATACACATATTCCGGAGATATTATTTTCATTGAACTGCATTTCGCCGTATTCTGTCCGGAGAATTTTTCCGCAAGATACAGCAGAAATTTTCCCCTTTACACGCACGCCTTTCAGACCTTTTATACATTCCGGATTTACTTTCAGCGAGGCAACCGCCGGACATATCTTTGAAACTTTATAGCCCATATCCCGAAATATTCTCAACATTGTGCCGTCTGTTCCGAAAGATGTTCCGGCATAACCTCCGGAGGCGACTATTATTTTTTTACATATTATCTCATCATTCTTTGATTTCAGTATATATTTATCGTCCCGACAGATTATACTTTCAACCTTGAAATCGCATACTTCACGGACACCCAACGAATCAAGTTTCAGCCGGAAAGCGTTCACAACAGTAGTAGAACTGTTACTACGTGGATATATTCCGCCCTCACGTCCCTCACTGCCGAAAGCACATACAACGCCCATATCTTCCGTGAAAAATTCGTAATAATCCGGAGTTTTATTAATAATCTTCATTGCATTTACCGTACCGTGATAATTGTCAGCTGATATTTTTTTATTACTCAGATTACATTTACCGTTTCCGGAAGCGATAATCTTTTTACCGGTTCTGAAAAGTCTTTCTATAATCAGAATGTCACACGCCGGAAAGGTTTCGCCTGCCGAGACCGCCGACGCATATCCGGACGCACCACCGCCGATTATTGCTATATCTGTATACATTTTATTTCACCTCGCTTTTAATATCCATGATTACTATCTCCGGACGGTTATTGAAACGTACCGGCAACGGTGATACGCCGATACCGGAAGTTATAAACATTGTACCGCCGGAATAATCAAAAAATCCCTTGTCATATACTTCAATGCCGTGCAGTTCCGGAAACAGTTGCATACTTGCGGAATCTATCATAGCTCCGAAAAATGGTAGTTGTATCATACCGCCGTGTGTATCCGCACATACTGAGAGGTCAGTGCCGAAATCCGCAAATTTTTCATAATTCGGTATGTGTGCCATCAGAATACTATAAAATTCCGGATTAAGCGAAAATGCATTATGCAGATTGAAAGTAGGCGAGTAATATACATTATCTATCCCGAAAAGCTGTATGTTATTACCGTTTATGTTTATAGTTTCTGAATTGTAATTCATAAGCTCCGCACCGGTCTGTACCATTAAATCTATATATGACTGGTCTGTATCGTGGTCACCGGTGACAAAATATACCGGATAGCCCTCGGAAATTATATCGGAAGTCAGGTCAACCGGTATCTGTATTATTTCCGCCGGACTTCCGTTGGTGTACATATCGCCTAAAATTAAAACTATATCCGGATTGGCTTTCCGTACACATTTAAGAATACTCCTGTTACTTATGCCGTGTTTCGTGGAATGGGTATCGCTTATAACGGCAATACGCACCGGATTTATTATTTTTCCGGAAGTGATTTCAACATGATTTGTTTTCAGCGTATAATTATTATACCACCATACTATTATCAGAAAAAGTATCAGTTTAAATAATCTATGCTTTTTTTTTCGTTTTGTTGTCGCCATAAAAAAGTTACTCCTTAATATGTATGTCAAGCTGATTGAATGGTATTTCTATATTTTCCCTCTCGAATGATGACTTGACATTTTCAAGAATACTGTACCGGACGGAATTATAATTTTCATTCGCAACCCATACAAGAGTATCAATTTCCACGGAACTTTCTTTATGTGCCGACATTCTTACAACCGGAGCAGGTGTTTCAAGTACATAGGGGTCATTATTGAGTATATCCATAATTATAAGTCTTGCCTTTTCGTAGTCGTCTGAATAGCTTATATCAAATTTCAGGTCAATACGACGTTCCGGACTTTCGGTATAATTGATTATCTTTGCATCGGAAATCTTGCCGTTAGGGATAAATACTGTTTTTCCGTCGAAAGTTTTTATTTTCGTGTACAGTATGCTTATAGCGTCGACTTTTCCTACAGTGCCGTCAAGTTCTATGATGTCGTCAACCGTAAAGGGTTTTGAAAAAAGTATTATGAATCCGCCACAGAGATTTGAAAGACAGTTCTGTAACGCAAGGCTGACCGCAAGTCCGGCAGCACCGAATACCGTTATTATTGACGACATTGGCACATTAAGTACCGATAACGCCATAATTACCACGACGACATACAATAATATCCTGATAAGCGATACAAGAAAACTTTTCGCACCGCTGTCAATGGCAGACTGCCGGAGGGCTTTCGCTGAAACTCTTGCAATAAGTCTTGAAATTAGTACGCCGATTACAAGTACTATTACGGCTGTTATTACCGACGGCATCATACTTGTAAAATACTTCGCCATTCCCGAAAATACACTCGACGCTCTGTTTACCTGCTCGTGTATCGTGTCGACGGCATTTAACGCCTCAGTTGTCGTTTCCGTGAAAGCCGTTGTTACTTCCTCCATGATATTCACTTCCTTTTCTATATACTATTATATCAGAAAGAAAAAAAATGTCAATCACGAAAATTTTTCAGTTAAAAAATAAATTTTTCTGTCAGGACTTGATTTTTATAAAAAGACGCGTTATAATGTAGAAGATGTCCCGATAGCTCAGTAGGATAGAGCGACTGCCTCCTAAGCAGTAGGTCGGAGGTTCGACTCCTCTTCGGGACGCTTTTTTATATTCTCTTGTTTGTATCTGATAACAGCATTTCTGACAAATTTTTCCTCACACCTCTTGACGTTCTGTTTAAAAAGGTGTAAAATATATTTAAACAACCGGTTTATACCGGAATTTTTGGAGGAATTAAAAATGTCAGAAAAATTTATCGTTGAAACCTCTGCCAGACACGTTCATGTTACTCAGGAACATCTTGAAATACTTTTCGGCAAAGGTCATGAACTCACCAAGAAAAAAGACCTCTCACAGCCCGGACAGTTCGCCTGTGAAGAGCGTGTAACAGTTGTAGGACCTAAAAAGGAACTCGCTAATGTTTCAATTTTAGGTCCGGTACGTCCGGAAACTCAGGTGGAACTTTCCGCCACAGATGCACGTTCTATAGGAATTTCCGCACCTATCAGGGAATCCGGTGATATTGCCGGTTCAGGTGCTTGCAAACTCATAGGTCCGGCAGGCGAAATTGAAATCTCTGAGGGCGTTATCGTCGCTAAAAGACACATTCACCTTACACCTTCCGACGCTGAAGAACTCGGCGTTACTGACAAGCAGGTTGTATGGGTAAAGGTTGAAACTCCCGAAAGAAGTGCTGTTCTTGGCGACGTTGTATGTCGTGTTTCCGAAAAATACGCACGTGCTATGCATATCGACACCGACGAATCAAACGCTATAGGTGCACCTCGTGAACTTTACGGCACTATCGTGAAAGTTGACTGAATTTTCAGTTATTAAAAACCAAGACCGCACATTATGTGCGGTCTTTTTGTCAGTCGCTGTAGTTTTCACGTAAGAATTTTATCTCACTGGCGTAACCGTCCATATCGTTGGGAGTTTCCAGAATGACAGGCAGTCCTTTCACTTCCCGACGATTTATGAATCTTACAAGAGCGTCAGCCCCTATACGTCCCTCACCTATTTTTGCGTGCCTGTCCTTATGTGAACCACACGCATTCAGACTGTCATTCAGGTGGATTGCCTTTAACCTGTCGAGACCTATTATTTTATCGAACTCCTCAAAAACGCCGTCGAGATTGTTTACTATATCGTAACCGCCGTCCCATACATGACACGTATCAAGACATACTCCGATTTTATTTTTTAGCTGTATACGGTCAATAATAGCCCTTAACTCTTCAAATGACTTCCCTACTTCCGAACCCTTTCCGGACATAGTTTCAAGAAGTACAATTGTTGACTGTTCCGGCGTGAGAACATCATTGAGAATTTCCGCTATCAGTTCAATGCCTTTTTCCGTACCCTGTTTAACGTGCGAACCAGGGTGGAAATTATAGTAATTATTCGGGATATATTCCATGCGTTTCAGGTCATCAGCCATTGCATAACGTGCAAAATCACGTATTTTTTCGTCGGAAGCACACGGATTCAGGGTATACGGTGCGTGTGCGACAAGTTTTCCGAAACTCTCCGAATTTTTAAGAAATTTTTCAACGTCCGCCGGATTTATCGCTTTTGCGGAACTTCCACGAGGATTTCTTGTAAAAAATGCGAAAGTATTAGCACCTATTTTTTCAGCCTGTCTGCCCATATCCGCATAGCCTTTGGAAGCCGACAGGTGACACCCGATATATAACATAAAAAATCAATCCTTTCAGAAATAATGCCGGAAACTTAATCCGGCATCTTGAATTATTCAATTGTTACTTTCTTCATGACCTGCGGTTCAAGTGGCATATCGTTGTAATTGGTACGAACGCCTGCAATTTCGTCCACAACGTCCATACCCTCGACTACCTTTCCGAAAGAAGCGTACTGACCGTCAAGGTGTGGTGCGTCCTGATGCATGATAAAGAACTGTGAACCGGCGGAATTTGGCATCATGGAACGTGCCATTGAAATGACGCCTCTTGTGTGTCTGAGGTCATTTTGTACGCCGTTTGAAGAAAATTCGCCTTTTATGTTCCAGCCCGGACCGCCTGTACCGTTACCAAGCGGACAGCCTCCCTGAATCATAAATCCGGATATTACACGGTGAAATGTAAGACCGTCATAGAATCCCGATTTAACCAGCTTCTCGAAGTTCTCACACGTAATCGGTGCGATTTCCGGATAAAGTTCAATTTTAATATGTTTTCCGTTTTCCATTTCAATATTGACCATTTTTTTACCTCCTGAATTAGCGTATAGTTATGTGAATTTCCGACGGTGTCTGACTATTATTTCCTACTTTATTATTATTCTGCGATTTATTAGCATTATAATCATCAAGTATCGAAAATTTTTCAGTCGTCGTGATTTCCGGAACAATTTCCGCAAGTTCCGTACCTACCACTTCCCCGAGCATATTTGTTACATAAACGACAGGTGTTTCGGTCTGTACCGGTACAGTAGTAGTGGTCTGAACCGGTGTATTATTGTAGCTGTTATTATTAAAGTTTGGTGTCGGAACACCCTGTTGAGTAGTGTTCTGAGCAGTTTTTTTCTGATTTTTCATGGTACTGTCTGTACAAGCCTTGCCAATCATCATAATCAGCAGTGCGAGTATGAAAGCAAGAATAAAAGCTATCTGCCGGTGTCTGTCCATAAAATTCCTCCTGTCCGGAAAAAGTTCACGGATATATTATACAACATTTTCCGGAAAAAGTCAAGAGGCTTATTCAATTAATAATTATGAATTATTAATTATTAATTAACTTTTCAGACCCTCAACAAGTTTCTTGAAAGCGTCGCCACGTTCCTCGAAGTTCCTGAAGATTCCGTAACTCGCAGAAGCCGGTGACATTACGCAACTTGTTCCCGACGGTGTTATATTATAGGCGAGTTCTATCGCCTCGTCGAGATGCTGGACGTAATAAACCCGTTCCGGTTTATTGAAATCCATACTCCTTATGGTATCGTATATGCGTTTTCCGGAAGTCTCCATACATATTACATTGACGTCGCAAGTATTCAGAAACTCTATCAATGACGTATAGTCAATGCCCCTGTCCATACCGCCGATTAGTATAGTTTTCGCATTCGGTACGCTTTTCACAGCCTCTATTGCAGTAGCACAGGCGGTTGAAATGGAATCGTCATAATACCGTACACCGTCTACTGTAGCGACGTACTCAAGACGGTGTGCAAGCGGATTGAACGTACACAAAGCTTTTTCAAAGTCTTCCTGCTCCACGTAGAAAGACGTTACAAAATACGCCACCGCTATATTATAGTGATTATGAACGCCTAACAGTTTTATGTTATTGGTCGGGATAATTGCGGAATTGACATGAATTTTGTCAATTCCGCTGTAAACGTAAATGTCAGAGGACGGATTTTCTGCGGATATTGTATAGTCATAAGCTCCTGTAAATTCATGTTCAACATCGCTGTTAATCAGCAGACAGTCATATTCTTCCTGATGCAGATAGATATTTTTCTTTGCGTTGTGGTAGTTTTCCATAGTGCCGTAGTGGTCAAGATGTTCCTCATAGAGATTCAGAAAAACAGCCGTTTCCGGCGAGACCGTCATATACTCCAGCTGGTGACATGATAACTCGCATACTATAATAGTATGTTCTTTCACGTCCTCGGCGATATCAAATACCGGTACGCCTATATTTCCTACAAGGTAGGTATCTTTACCGGATTCCTTAAGTATATGATAAATCAGAGACGATACCGTACTTTTTCCTTTAGTACCGGTTATTCCTATAATCTGCTCCCTGTATACCGTAAAAAATACCTGTGTTTCGGAAGTTATCTCGCATTTCAGTTCAGACGGTTGTTTTTCGAGGACTATCCCAGGGGACTTGAAAACAATATCAAAATCATCAAGCGATTTCTGATAATCCATACCGGTAATTATTCCGGTATTTTCCGGCGGATTATTTACAGGGTTTAGGTCAGCGATTGTAACGGATTCCGGCTTACAGTACTTTTCAATCAGCCTGTAAGTCGATTTGCCCTCACGTCCGAAGCCTAATATACATACGGATTTTTTATCTATATAATTTTTAAGATATTCAACGAATTTATTCAAAAAATTCTCTCCATTTCATTCAGAAGTATTTTCCGGAAACTCTCCGGCAGAAGATTTTCATTACTGAAATATCTGCAATATTTATTATATTTTTCGTCAATATTTTCCGGATTATATAAACCCTGCTCCACGTAATTTTTAAACAATAACGGAAGTTTTTCTGGATTACGTTTTCTTATTGCAAGCGATACCGCTAAATTTACCTCGTCTACACTGCCGACGCACTCAAAGGGTTTGTGTTCAG
Organism: Ruminococcus sp.; assembly: GCA_014799765.1. Taxonomy (GTDB): domain Bacteria; phylum Bacillota; class Clostridia; order Oscillospirales; family Ruminococcaceae; genus Ruminococcus. Next base: position 622 of record JAAVHK010000135.1, on the reverse strand, counting down.
ATTGCCCGATAAGTTCGGTAAAGTATTCCGTCATGGATTCGTCGTTGAGTAAATCCTTGCCGAAAATGTTGGTCAGTTCGTCATCGATCAGAAACGGCGACAATATCAGGCTTACAAACAGGCATTTAGGACATTCACCGCACCATATATCCGGCGATACCTTACTACCGAGATTACAGCTTCTGAATACCGGTAAATACTTTCTGTGTGCGGAAAACATTCCGGCTATCTGAAATTCCGAAAGAGGTCTCAGGAAACTGAAATAATAAATACCTGTCTTTAAGTATTTCTGTTCGTATTCGTGGAAATCCTTTTCAAACTCAAAACTCTTTGAGTACTGATGGTTTACGTTCTGCCCGATGACCGTACTTTCATTCGCACTTGATTCATTGGACAGTACAATATATTTCAGTCGGTGAAGATATGCCGTTATCTCGGCGGAAAACGCTACCACCGACGAAAATGGTGTATGCCCGTTCAGGAAGCCCTTTTTATTGTATTCTATTAAGGAGCGGTCAAAATTACGGCATACGGTGATAAGCGAATTTTCCGGCAGTCCGGCAGTAGTGACGGTTCCGGTTATGGAGTTTCTTTTGTTTATGCCGTAGCACATACACTCCAT
>JAAVHK010000134.1 GCA_014799765.1 Ruminococcus sp. | reverse complement strand
TTTTGGGCGCTGTAATGAAAAATATGCGGAAAAATATAGTGTTTTCCGAAGAATGCCGTAGGCAGTGCTATGAGTATGAGCGGCTTGGGAATATTGCCGACAAAACATAAATCAAGCTGACCGTCAGATGAGTCTGCATTGGGGCAGAATTTGAATCCGCCGCCTTCATACTTATGTATCATGGAAGCAACGAACAGAAAACGCTTCACATGAACAGGTTCTTTATCGTCAAGATACAAATCACAGGCCACAGGCTTTGCTGCTATTAATTGTTTCAGTGCAATGCCGAGATATGTGAGCTTTCCAAGCTTCAATTTATTAAGCAGGTCTTTGATATTGGAAGAAAGCGCCTCTTCGCATACTGCGGCGTCAAATCCGATTCCACTGCTTACAACGAAGTGCCTTTTATCCTGAATATCATTCGGAACGTCTCTATTAAGGAGTTTGGATGTTGCCTCGCCGCGGCTGCCGTAAGTAAGAACACCAATGTCAACCATGCGTGAGACTTTGCCGCTCAGAATGGTGTCAAGGATTTTCATCGGGTCTTTACCAAGCTTCATATCCCGTGCCAAATCATTACTTGAACCGGTGGGTATATATCCGATGCTGACTTTGGAAAAGTCTCTGATACCCTGTAGGGCCTCATTTATCGTACCGTCACCGCCCAGAATAATTAAATTGACATTGTCGTCAGTTTCTGTAATTTCCCTTGTAAATTCCGCAACATGCCCGATATGTGTGGACAGCATAAGCTTGTATGGTATGTTTCTTTCCTGAAAAACAGGTTTCAGTTTTTGCCAGATGCGTATCCCCCTGCCGGACTTAGAGGATGGATTTACTATAATATAGTACATAATCTTTTCCTTTTGTAAACAATTTTATAAAACATAGCCACAACCAGAGTTTGGTAGAAATGAATAAAATAAGAGGTGGCCAGCCACTGCTTCGGAACCTCGTTTTTATTCATTTCTACCAAACTCGTGACTATCGTGACTATGTATAATATTATAGCATGTTTTTCGGAAAGTGGAAAGAAAATATTGCACCCCAATCATACCTTGTGATATACTTACTCTGGATTTTTATAATAATAAGAATGAAAAATAAGAAAGGCAGGAGTAAGAATGTATTCATTTGATGAAATAAAAACGGCAGATCCGGAAATTGCACAGGCAATCGTGGATGAGCAGGAACGTCAGAATTCACATATTGAGCTGATTGCATCTGAGAACTGGGTAAGTAAAGCAGTTATGGCGGCTATGGGAAGTCCGCTTACCAATAAATATGCGGAAGGATATCCGGCCAAAAGATATTATGGCGGCTGCGAATGCGTTGATGTTGTGGAAAATCTGGCAAGAGAGCGGGCAAAGGAACTGTTCGGCTGCGAATATGTAAACGTTCAGCCGCATTCAGGCGCACAGGCTAATATGGCGGTATTCTTTGCCGTAATGGAGCCGGGCGATACATTTATGGGAATGAATCTGGATCATGGCGGGCATCTTTCACATGGTTCACCGGTAAATATGTCCGGAAAATATTTTAACTGCGTACCTTATGGGGTTAATGACGACGGATTCTTAGACTATGATAAAGTTCGTGAGATTGCGTTAGAATGCAAACCCAAGATGATAGTAGCGGGAGCTTCCGCTTATGCAAGGACGCTGGATTTCAAGAAGTTCAGAGAGATTGCAGACGAAGTCGGAGCTGTTTTGATGGTAGATATCGCACATATTGCGGGACTTGTGGCAACAGGCTTACATCCAAGCCCGATTCCTTATGCACATGTAACCACGACTACGACTCATAAGACTCTGCGCGGACCGCGCGGCGGTATGATAATGTCCAGTCAGGAAATTGCGGATAAATATAACTTTAACAAGGCGATTTTCCCCGGTATTCAGGGCGGTCCGCTGATGCATGTCATTGCAGCGAAGGCAGTCTGCTTTAAAGAAGCATTGTCTCCGGCGTTTAAGGAATATCAGCAGGGTATTATTGACAATGCACAGGCGCTTTGCAAGGGACTGCTTGCAAGGGATGTCAAGATTGTTTCCGGCGGAACAGACAATCATTTGATGCTGGTAGATTTGACTAACTATGACTTAACAGGAAAAGCTGTAGAGAAACTTTTGGACGAAGCACATATTACCGCTAATAAGAACACGATTCCAAACGACCCTAAGTCTCCGTTCGTAACAAGCGGTATACGTCTCGGAACCCCGGCGGTAACATCCAGAGGTTTAAATACTGAGGATATGGACAAAGTAGCAGAGGCGGTATCCATCGTAATAAAAGAGGGAGAAGCCGGTGTCGAGAAAGCTCAGGCAATCGTTAAGTCATTGACTGATAAATATCCGCTTATTTAATTTGCAATTTAACTTTTATTTAGAATTAAACTAATTGAAGGGAGAATAGTAGCCGTGTTTGAAATAAAAATGAGATTTCCCGAGGGACGGAGAAAAGCCCTTACCCTCAGTTATGATGACGGAGTAGAGCAGGATATCCGCCTGATAGATATTATGAAGAATAACGGGCTCAAAGGCACGTTTAATTTAAACAGCGGACAATATCGGGATGCTGATACGGTATATAAACCCGGAACTATCCATAGGAGAATGTCTATGGAAGAGGCAACGAAGCTTTATGCTGACAGCGGCATGGAGGTAGCGCTGCATGGTTTGACGCATCCGTTTCTTGAGAGGATTCCCAGATCATTATGCCTGGAAGAAATCGTAAGGGACAGAGATAATCTGGAGAAACAGTTTGGGACCTTGGTACGCGGAGCGGCATATCCATATGGAACTTATAATGAGCATGTAATCGAAGTATTGCGAATGGTCGGAATCGTATATGCAAGAACAACGGTCAGCACGGAAAATTTTGATATTCCACAGGACTGGCTCAGACTGCCTGCTACCTGCCATCATAATAATCCGCGTCTTAGAGAACTTGCTGAGGATTTTGTAGAAGACAGAAGAGACAGACATGGCAGTCCGCAGTTGTTCTATGTGTGGGGACACAGTTATGAGTTCGAGCAGAATGATAACTGGGAAGTGATTGAACGTTTTGCCTCATACATCGGCGGCAGAAGAGAAATCTGGTATGCAACAAACATAGAAGTATGCGATTATGTGGAAAATTACAGGCGGCTTATATTCAGTATGGATGGAACGCGTGTATTTAACCCGACATGTCAGGATATATATATTGAGGCAGGAGGTACGCCTCATTGTATTTTGGCAGGAGCAACTGTTGAATTATAAGTTTACATAACTCTATCGCGAGCCACGAACTTATCCAAGATAAACAAAAACGGTGCTCGTCGCAAGCGTAATCGCACCTTATTTTGTTTATTTTGGATAAGTTCTGGTTATCGAAAAAGAGTTTTATAATTTCAAAATATACAGAGAAAGAGAGGAATATCGGAAAAATGGTTCAGGTGGCAGTTTTAGGATACGGTACAGTCGGAAGCGGCGTAGTAGAAGTAATAGAGACTAACAAGGCAGATATAGATAAGAAGGCGGGAACACACTTAAATGTAAAATATATTTTGGATTTAAGAGATTTCCCCGGAGACCCTTATGAGGAAAAAGTGGTTCATGATTTTAACATTATACTAAATGACCCCGAAATTTCCGTTATCTGTGAGACTATGGGCGGAAACGAACCGGCGTATACTTTTTCCAAAAATGCCCTGCTTGCCGGTAAAAGCGTTTGTACCTCAAATAAGGAACTGGTTGCGAATCATGGACCGGAGCTGCTAAGAATCGCAAGGGAGAATCATTGTAACTACTTATTTGAAGCAAGCGTCGGAGGCGGCATACCGATCATTCGTCCGCTGAATTATTCCCTGACGGCAGAGAAAATTGATTCCATTACAGGTATTTTGAACGGAACGACAAACTATATTCTTACAAAAATGGACAAGGAAGGCGCAGGCTTTGATGAAGTGCTAAAAGAGGCTCAGGACAAGGGTTATGCAGAGAAAAATCCTGAAGCGGACGTAGAAGGATACGATGCATGCAGGAAGATAGCAATCCTTTCTTCTCTTATGAAGGGTAAAAATGTAGACTACAAAACTATATATACAGAGGGCATTACAAAAATCACTAAGGAAGATTTTATATATGCGGGAAAGATGAATCATTCCATTAAGCTGCTTGCCATGAGCAGGGACACGGAGGCGGGATTCCTCGCAATGGTTGCGCCTTTCATGATTTCAAAGGAGCATCCGCTATATAGTGTAAGCGACGTATTCAACGCTGTATATGTGCACGGAAATATGCTGGGAGATTCCATGTATTACGGAAGAGGCGCAGGTAAGCTGCCTACGGCAAGCGCAGTCGTTTCCGATGTAGTTGATTGTGCCAGACATCCTGGCAAGACCATTATGTGCTTCTGGGATGATGAAGATATAACGCTGACTGATATAGCAGACGTAAAGCATAGATTTTTTGTCCGCGTAAGCGCACTTAAAAAGGACGAGGCAATTGCTGCATTCCCTTCTGCTAGTGAGCTTAATGCAGGGGTTGATGGTGAATATGCTTTTGTTACTGATAATATGACAGAGAAGGAATTTGATGAAAAACTTGCTGCTATCGGCGGCGCAATCAACAGAATCCGTATGGCGGACTAAAGGAATTTGCGGATATAGTGGTGACAACAAGGAGGCACGCATAGAAAAATGAAGTATATAATAGTTTTAGGAGACGGTATGGCGGATGAACCTATAGACAGTCTGGGAGGAAAGACGCCGTTGGAATATGCAGCAACGCCGACTTTTGACTCTCTTAGCAAAAAATCGGAGCTTGGAATGGTGCATACGATTCCGGAAGGAATGAAACCGGGTTCAGATACGGCGAATCTGTCTGTGCTTGGATATGACCCGGAGAAGTATTATTCAGGGCGCTCTCCGCTAGAGGCATTAAGTATCGGCGTGCCGATGAAAGATACAGACATCGCGCTTCGCTGTAATATTGTGACGATATCTGAGGATGACGTGCCGTTTGAGGAAAAGACTATAATAGATCACAGTTCCGGTGAAATCAGTACGGAAGACTGCGACATTTTGCTTA
>JAAVHK010000133.1 GCA_014799765.1 Ruminococcus sp. | reverse complement strand
CAGCTTGTCCGGTTTGTCAAGACCTTTCCGAAAAATTTTTCATAATTTTTTCAGTAAAGCCTGTCCACGTCCGACAGCTTTATTATTATAGCACGACTGTCAGATTTTGTCAAGTAAAATATTTTCAATAATATTTATATATTTTTATGAATTATAAATAAATTTGTGATTGGCGTGTAAAAAATATCCCGTTCATAAAAGAACCGGATATTTTTCATAATAATGTATAAATTACGATACACTAAATATCTGTATATATGGATATTTGCTTTTAACTTGCATTATACCACTCATATCACTTTCGGCGTAAACTGTCATTGTAGCATTAATCCAATTTTTTCCGTCGTTTGAATATCTGTAACTTACATGATATCTTTTCATGACTTTATCCCCCTTTCTTATAAATTGTATCAAGTATACAGGACTATAAAGTGGGGGTGATAATATAATGAAAATTAAATAAAAATTTAGTGATAAATACGTGAAAAAATTCAGAAAAAGCAGACAGAATAAAACTCCGTCTGCTTTTTAACGTTAATTGGGTCTGTTTATGAGCATGGGTTGATTTGTATCAAATGCCCACATCCATTTATAGTCTGTTTCGGGATTGTCAGAACCTTTGTCGCCGACTTCCATTCCGTAAACAATACCGTCAATATTCAGTTCTGCCCTGTAATGATGTATTCCGCCAGTAGTATACATTCTAAGCATATATGTATCGTAACCAAGGTAAGCCAGATATTCCGCCAATGCTCCGTTATATTGCAGACACTGTCCGGCTTTTACCTCAAATACATCTTTAATGAAATTACCGTCCCACATAGTATGCTCCTGATACTGTTCTTCAGTAGCGTATTCTATATTATCGTGAATCCATTCCATTAAATATATGATACGGTCATAATTAGTCATATCCGGTGTGAAATTTTCTTCTATAAACGTTTCAAGAAGCTCTCTGTCGTTATCACTTATGAAAAAAGCGTCCTGTTGCGTCTTATAGCCGTAAGCATTCACACGTGTGGGTCTGCCGTCGAAACCGTTATTATATCTTATGTCATAAAGTGCATAACTGTCATGTGGGTGGAGGTCAGCAGAATTTATCCTGAATTTTAACGAATTATATGGTCTGTTACCTGTAAGAAAATATGTACCTAATGAACCGTCAACATATTTTTTACCACAGTCTGTTTTTAAATCTTCGTAATGAAAATACGGCGTTATTCTGTATCTGTAGTTATTTTCGGCAGAAAGTTCCGCCGGTAACTGTGCTGTAAAATGACATTCCGAAACATCTCCGGAATATCTGAAAGGCTGACCGTTTTCATCATAATACTGGTCTGTATAGACGTCAACACGATAACCGGTAGCATTTTCCAATGGTTTCCAGTTCAGATTAAGCTGATTTGCGGAAGAATCATAACTTTCCGTAACGCTCATATCCTCATATATATTGCCGTCATATGATGCCATATTGTCAGTTATTTCAGTATAATATCTGAAATCAGAAATATTATTTACTTTTCCCTCTACAGAAAGATACGCATAATACATAAGTACCCATGTAGCATCAGTTGCAAGTATTTCGCCGTCACCGTCAATATCGGCGGATTTCCTTGTTTCTTCCGATAATTCAACTGTATTTCCTGTTGAATTATCCGAATAATACTGAAGCATTGCAGTTGCGTCAACGGCATTTATTTCACCGTCATTATTGAAATCGCCTAATATAAACGAATTATCAGCCATTACCGGAACTATTACAGGTGCCGAACTACATATAACAGCACCTGTCAGACCGGCAATAATTTTTCTGCCTGTTTTTTTCATTTTATGCACCGTCAAGCCATTAGTTTAACCATAACAGCTTTCTGTGCATGGAGACGATTTTCAGCTTCTTCAAATATTTCCTTGGCGTGTGCCTCGAAAACTTTTTCAGTGATTTCTTCTTCACGGTGTGCCGGTAAGCAGTGTAATACCATAGCATCACTATGTGCCACTGACATGAGTTCGTCATTAATCTGATAACCGGCAAATGCTTTTCTTCTTATTTCAGCCTCATCTTCCTGACCCATTGAAGCCCACACGTCCGTAATAAGAACATCTGCATTTTCAGCGGATTTTATCGGGGAATCAGTTATTTCAAAATTATCGTACTTTCCGGCAAATTCAAGAATTTCTGCCGGTGGTCTGTAACCTTCCGGACAGGCAACGGATACAGCCATACCCACTTTCAGACAGCCTACTATAAGTGAATTTGCCATGTTGTTACCGTCGCCGATAAAACACATCTTGAGACCGTCGAAACTGCCTTTAAATTCACGGATGGTCATTAAGTCAGCGAGTACCTGACACGGATGGCAGAAATCTGTGAGACCGTTTATTATCGGAATATTTCCGTATTTTGCGAGGTCTTCAACTTCTTTCTGTTCAAAAGTACGTATCATAATGCCGTCAAGATAGCGTGAAAGTACTCTTGCGGTATCCTGTACCGGTTCGCCTCTGCCTATCTGCAAATCGTGTGACGACAGAAACAACGGATATCCGCCAAGCTGATACATACCTGTCTCGAAAGATACACGTGTTCTTGTAGAGGCTTTCTGGAAAATCATTCCGAGAGTTTTTCCTTTGAGGTGCGGGTGTGGTATACCGTGTCTGAGTTCGTATTTTAACTGGTCGGCGAGATTGAGTATGTCAATTATTTCCTCGCCGGTAAGGTCAAGCATTTTAAGTAAATGTTTCATTGGAAATTATTCCTTTCATTAAAATTATTGGTTTTTATTGTTTTTTTCCTTTAATCTCTGCAAGAACATCTGGATGACGGTTTGTTTCACCGTACATTTTATCGATTACAACGGCAAAAAGCGGTATATAGTCGTCAAAAAGCTGGTCATCAATCTCGATTTCATATTGTAACTCACCTGACGGAGATAAATCAGTTTCAATCTTGCCTTTCTGCTCTTCACCGGACATGATTTTAAAATCACGTCTGTTTTCGCTGACAAGTCTGTATGATATATTTTTTCCGTTACACTCTATATCAGGTGAATGAAACCTCGATTTACAGGAAATCCGCATAAAACTAATGCCATTATGTTCTATAGTATATGACATTGAATCAAGTCCGGAACATATAAGTGTGTAGAGATGATAGTTACTTGCATTATAAAGAAAAAGTTCGTTTTTGTTGCCGAAAAGTTTCTTTTTGATATTGTAAAGGGTTTTTGCTTTTGTGTCCTCAACGGAATATTTGTTGTTTCCCTTGATAAATACTACTAACTGCATATAAAATCATTCCTCCATTATATCAATCAGAATTTCAAGTCCGTCTCCGATTTCCTGCTCAGATATGGTAAGAGGCGGCAGAAGTCTTACTTTATTTTTGGCTGTCAGTACAAGAAGTCCCCTGTCGAGTGCCTTGCGTGCTATATCCGTTGATTGTTTGTCACTGACTTCAATTCCTATCATAAGACCCATTCCGGAAATTGATTTTACTTTACTGCATTTTGAAAGTCTGTTTACAAAAATTCCTGCTTTTTCAGAAACGGATTCAAGAAATTTTTCGTCCGAAAGTCTTTCAAGTACCGCAAGACCACCGGCACAGGCTATGGGATTTCCGCCGAATGTAGAACCATGTGTACCGGCTGTAAGTACGTTACCGCACTTTTCAGTAGTGAGACACGCACCCATAGGAATACCACCGGCGATACCTTTTGCAAGAGTAGTTATATCGGCTTTTTTCCCGAAACGTTCACCGGCAAGGAATTTTCCGGTACGTCCTACACCGGTCTGAATCTCGTCGGCAATAACAAGTACATCTTTTTCCGCACAGAGTTCATAAACGGCGTTAACAAAATCCTTATCAAGAGCGTTTACACCGCCCTCACCCTGTATGTACTCAATCATTACCGCACATACAGTATCGTCAAGTTTTTCTTTCAAATCTTCGATATTGTTCGCCTCGACGTTTATAAATCCCTCTACAAACGGGAAAAAATAATTATGAAAAACTTCCTGACCTGTTGCCGATAATGTTGCAATAGTCCTGCCGTGGAAAGAGTTTACAAGAGTTATAATATTATGTCTGTCTCTGCCGTACTTGTCAAAGCTGTATTTTCTTGCTATTTTTATAGCACATTCATTGGCTTCCGCACCGCTGTTACAGAAAAATACGGAATCATAACCTGTCATTTCACAGAGTTTTCCGGCAAAATCTGCCTGAACGCCGGTATAATAGTAGTTAGATGTATGCTGTAAACTCTTTACCTGCTCACAGACCTTTTCAACCCACTTTTCGTCACAGAAACCAAGCGAATTTACACCGATACCGCTTCCGAAATCTATATATTCCTTACCGTTTTCGTCAGTACATTTTCTGCCGTTGCCTTTCTGCATTACAAGCGGATAACGTCCGTAAGATTGCATAACGTGTTTGTCGAATTTTTCTATAGTGTTCATAATAAAAAATCAGTCTCCTTTCAACAGTCTGTATTATTTTCAGACAATTTAACAGTTATCTATATAATTATAACTCTATCCGTACTTTAAAATCAATATCCATATTTACTAAATAAGTAAATTTTCTGTTTATCTGTTATTTGATTATACAAATTGTGTGCCTATACCCTCATTGGAGAGTATTTCAATCAGTATAGAGTGCGGTACTCTGCCATCAATAATGACAGTCTTCTTTACGCCACGCCTTACAGCTTCTACACAACAGTCAATTTTAGGAATCATTCCGCCGGAAATAATACCACGTCTCTTTAAGAACGGTACTTCACTGACATTTACTTCCGGAATGAGTGTTGACGGGTCATCTTTATCACGTAACAATCCGGCTATATCGGTCATTAATATGAGGTTTTCCGCACCTAATTCAGCAGCTATTCTTGCGGCGGCGGTATCGGCATTGATATTGTAAGTATTGCCGTATTCGTCAGTTGCGACTGTTGCTATTACCGGTATATTTCCGTTAGCAAGAGCATCGAGAATAGGTTTTGTATTTATGTTTGTTACACGTCCTACCCAGCCTAAGTCCTGACCGTCTTCAGTAGTTTCACGTTCTGCGGTAATCATACCGCCGTCTATTCCGCATAAGCCGACGGCATTTCCCTTATGTTGCGAAAGTAACTGTACAAGCTCCTTATTGACTTTTCCGGCAAGTACCATTTTTACGACGTCAATTGTTGAATCGTCTGTATAACGCAGACCATTTACGAAACGGCTTTCTATACCGAGTTTCTTTAACATATCGTTTATTTCAGGACCGCCACCATGTACGAGAACTACTTTCACGCCTACCAGTGAAAGTAATACTATATCCGTCATAACTGCGTCTTTGAGTTCCTTGTTAGTCATAGCGTTTCCGCCGTACTTTATCACGAGAATTTTATTGTTATACTTCTGGATATATGGCAAGGCATTTATAAGTACCTGTGCCTTATCGTTATTTGAAATCTTTTCCATTTCCGCACCTCTTTAAGAACGATAGTCACCATTTATTTTTACGTAATCGTATGTGAGGTCACAACCCCATGCAATAGCTTTACCTGCTCCGTCGCCTATGGAGATATCTATCAATATTTCCTCTTCCGAAAGAATTTCCTTAGCTTTTTCTTCAGAAAATTCAACGCCTGCACCGTTTCTGCAAACTTCGATACTTCCATTTGCTGAACCTATCGAAACACATACCTTATTTATATCAAAATCGGCGTCCGCATATCCGACGGCACACAGAATACGTCCCCAGTTGGCATCTTCTCCGAACATTGCAGTCTTAAAAAGACTTGATGTTATAACGGACTTCGCAACAGTTTCCGCTGTTTTTTCGGTATCAGCACCATGACAGATACACTCAATAAGTTTAGTGGCACCCTCACCGTCACGAGCCATTTTCCTTGCAAGATTCATCATTACGGCGTACAATGCATTCACGAATTTTTCATAGTCCTCACTATCGGTTTTTATCTGATTATTTCCGGCTGTACCGTTTGCAAGTACGCAGACCATATCATTTGTAGATGTATCGCCGTCAACGCTTACCCGATTAAGTGTAACCTTTACAACGTCACTCAATGCACGCTGTAGAAGTTCCGCTGAAATATCTGTATCTGTAGTTATAAACGTGAGTGTTGTAGCCATATCAGGATGTATCATTCCGCTACCTTTCAGCATACCACCCATTGTACAAGTTTTTCCGGAAATCTCAAACTGTACAGCTACTTCCTTAACCTGTGTATCGGTAGTCATTATTGCTTCAACGGCTCTTGCGTTTCCGTCGTAAGTCAAGCCGGAAACAAGTTCTTTCATACCGTCTGCAATGGGTTCAATCGGTAAAATCTGTCCGATTACTCCGGTAGAGGCTACTATTATATCTTCCTCTTTTATACCGGTTTCGGCAGATACAAGGCTACACATTTTACGTGCTTTTTCTATACCGTCGGCATTACAGGTATTGGCATTTACCGAATTTACTATAACCGCTCTTGCCCTGCCGTCTTTTATATGCTCCTTTGTGACGATAATCGGTGCACCTTTTACTTTATTGGTAGTATATACCGCCGAAGCTGTACATAAATTATCGGCTACTATCAGGGCGAGGTCATTTTTCTTCTTCGTCGGAAGTGCATTATTTGATACGGCGGAATTTGTCTCCGTATCGGTAAGCGGTTTATGTGCAAGTCCGCATTGTATGCCGTTAGCTTTAAATCCTTTCGACGCACATACACCACCGTCAATGAATGTTACTCCCTTAACTTCCTTTAAATTCATTCTTTACATCTCCTTTATTAAGTATCTATACGCACCAACTCACAAAGAGCTTTATTCCGATAAGAAATATCGTCTCTTAAAGTAAAGCCTTGCTTCTCCCAGAAAGCATTTCCGACTTCGTTATACCTGAAAACCAGCAATGCAACTTTGCTTATTCCCTCGTTTTTCAAAGCTGAAAGACAAGTATCCACAAGCTTTGTTCCTATTCCGCATCGCCTGTATTTTTCAGCAACGGACATATGATATATATAACCTCTGCGACCGTCATTTCCGCTGATAATTACGCCTGCAATTTCACCGTTTTGTTCTGCGACAAAACAAGTTGACGGATTGCGTTCAAGAAAACGCTTTATTCCCTCATGAGAGTCATCAACATTATTGAAACCCATATTTCTGCAAGACATCCAAAGAGCATAAACGCTGTCATAATCTGCAATATTCATTGTGCGTATATTCATTGTTAATACCTCCGTCTGAAACTTATACAAGTCCTGTTGTTTCGTCAATGCCCATCATTATATTAAGACACTGCACACCTGCTCCGCTTGCACCCTTGCCGAGATTGTCAAGACGTGAACACAATAAAATCTGTTCATCGTTTCCGAATACAAAAACCTGTAATTTATTCTGTCCGCTCAGAGTATTTGAGGCAAGGAAAAACGCCTTTTGCTCTTCCGCTGACATAAGGGGCATAACCTCAACAAGATTGGCATTTTCGTAATGTCTTGAATACATTTCGTGAATTTTTTCGGCAGTGACATTTTTTTCAAGCTGTCGGGTCTGTATCGGTACGCTTACTACCATTCCGCTATAATAATCGCATATTATCGGATTGAACATGGGTTTATATTTCAGACCTGATACCGCTTGCATTTCCGGTAAATGTTTATGCTCCTGCGAAAGTGCATACTGTCGGGGACTGTCGAACTCTTCGGGCTTTTCGTTACTCTCGTATACCGCTATGGCTTTCTTACCTGCTCCGCTGTAACCTGATGTCGCATAGGCAAATACAGGAAAATCTGCCGGAATTATTCCATTACTCACAAGCGGATATACTATCGACGCAAAACCACTCGCATAACAACCAGGTACGGCTACACGGTTTGAATTTCTTATCTTCTCACGGTGAGCAGGTGACAATTCCGGAAATCCGTACGCCCACGCCGGATTAGTACGGTGTGCGGTTGAAGCGTCAATTATTCTTACGTGGTCATTATTCACGAAAGATACAGCCTCTCGGGAAGCCACGTCCGGTAAACACAGAAACGTATAATCAGACATATTTATAAATTTTGCTCTTTCTACAGGGTCTTTACGTTTTTCTTCGCTGATTCGGAGTATTTCAACATCATTTCTGTTTGCGAAACGCTCCATAATTTTCAGACCGGTTGTACCCTCCTGACCGTCTATATAAATCTTTACAGACATTTTTATTTCCTCCGTTTTTTTCTGTTGGTTTTTCGCTGATACTTCGCACGTTTAGGGTCTTCCAAATCGGATTCATCTTCAAGAAGTGAATGCCATACGCTTATAACAAGTGTAAGAATCACTATCAGTACAAACCAGAATATATGCCCTTTTGTATTGACGGCTATCCACATACCCATTACTATTTCTCCGATAATCCATATCATGCCCATTAACAGCGAAAGTCCCATTATAAATACTATATCTTTTTTCTTCATAATTCAAGTGCTTTTCGTGCTATGGAAATCTGTTCCGTTACAGACTCCGGTGACGGTGCACCCTCCGATTTTCTTTCACGGACACAAGTTTCAAGATTTATAGCGTCGTATACATCATTGTCGAAAAGTTCCGTCATTGCCTTGTAATCCTCAAGCGGAAGTGTTTCAAGTGTAAGGTTTTTTTCTATACACTGTGCTACAAGCGTACCGGTTATCTTATAAGCGTCCCTGAACGGCATTCCCTTTTTTACAAGGTAATCCGCACAATCTGTTGCGTTTATGAATCCTCTTGCGGCGGCGTTACGCATATTTTCTTTAAGAACTTTCATTGTCGAAATCATAGGAATAAATGTCTTCACACAAAGTTTGACATTGTCTACTGCGTCGAAAATAGCTTCCTTATCTTCCTGCATATCCTTATTATATGCAAGCGGTAAGCCTTTCAGCATAGACAACAGTGTAACTAAATCTCCGTTGACACGTCCGGTCTTTCCCCTGATAAGCTCCGTAATATCCGGATTCTTTTTCTGTGGCATTATCGAAGAACCGGTTGCAAAAGCGTCATCTAATTCTATGAACTTAAATTCCCACGAACACCACATTATTATTTCTTCCGAAAATCTTGAAAGATGTGTCATTATAAGCGACAATGCACAGTTTAATTCTACACAGAAATCACGGTCTGAAACACCGTCAAGACTGTTCGGCATAGGGGCGGTAAATCCGAGTAATTCCGCTGTCTGCTTTCTGTTTGTACGGTATGTTGTACCTGCTAATGCCCCACTACCTAACGGACAGTAATTCATTCTTTTTGATACATCTTTCAGGCGGTCTAAATCCCGAAGAAACATAAATACATACGCCATTAAATGATGTCCGAATGTTATAGGCTGAGCTCTCTGTAAGTGCGTATATCCTGACATTATTGTTTCCTTATGATTTTCCGCCATATCTATGAGAGTTTCGACAAGTTTTTTTACAAGTGCGTATATCTCCTGAATTTCGTCACGCAGATAAAGTCTTATGTCAACAGCTACTTGGTCATTACGTGAACGTGAGGTATGAAGTCTTTTTCCTACGTCACCGAGACGTTTTGTGAGTTCCGCCTCAATGAACATATGAATATCTTCAGCAGACGGGTCAAGCGGAAGTTTTGAGGAATCTATATCCGCAAGTATACCCTTTAATCCGTCGATAATCTGTAAACTGTCCTCTTTCGTGATAATTCCGCAGTCGCCTAACATTGTAGCGTGTGCGATACTCCCTTGTATGTCGTGACGGTACATTCTGCCGTCGAAAGCTATCGACGAATTGAATGCATTTACTGTATCGTCAATCTTCTTGGAAAATCTTCCTGCCCACATCATATCAGCCATAATTTTTATCTCCTTTATAATTTATTTACTCTGTTTTAAATAATGGTTTATTTTCAGCACTTGAACTTATTTCAGCATATGAAATTATTTTTTCACTGCATAGATTTTCAAGCCATTCTTTTAATTTTATAATATCCGATATATCAAAATCATTTTCAGATATATTACATTCAATATCAATATTTTCAATATCAGATGTTATAATACATACTACTTTATTATAAGTACAGTTTAAAGTTATCGTTTCTGTAAAGATACTTGCTGTATTATTTCCGGAAAAGTATTCGTTTAATTTCATATCGTCAGAAAATTCATAGTCACCCGAATCTTCAGACCAGCAATGCGAACTGATTATATTATCCTGTTTTATATTAAGAATTTCCTTTATAAAATAATTTACATTTCCGGAAGATATACCCTTGAAAACAATGTCATAATATTCCATAATCAATCACCGGTAAAAACATTCTCAAAAGTTTCTTTGTCGATATTTTCCATATTATAGGTTATATTCAGTTTTTCGTCAACTTCAACGTGATACACTTCAAAATAGTTCATAGGCTCACCGCCCCATATTGAATATCCTACATATATATCGGACTTTCCGGAATTTATCGGTTCATATACTTTTCCGAAAACATCACCATCAGCATTACCAATACCCAGCTTGACACCTTCATACACATGAAAATCCTCAACTTCCTGCAAAACACTGTCGTCGGAGTTATAGTATTTGTCTCCAAATCCCGGACTGCTTGCCATATGAGATATACATAAATTTCCGTTTTTCATAATGCCTGTTTCGTCGTATTTCTTATATATGATTGTATTCTTAGCAGATATACTCATAAATAAAATTACAAGTATCAGAATAAGTATTCCTACAATACGGAATATAAAACACAAAAAATCGCCTATAACTTCAAGTATTTTCATATCAAAAACCTCATCTTGCGGAATTTATATAATCAGTTCGATTTCTTCAACATTGCAACCATTGTATATTTTTTCATTCCAGTTTTTTATAATCCATTTTTTGTTTATGCTTCCTGAATTTTCAGACTTTGCTTCTGCCGGAAAAATATACTCAATATGTCCTGCACAATATCCGGATATACAATACAAGGCAAACGGACTGTTATTTTCACTGACTGACGGATATTCACAAATCATAAAGTCAACGTATTCCTCACAAAACGGATATTCACATTTAAACCTGAAAACCGTTCCCCTGTACAGTTCCGAACCTCCGTAATCAATTAACTTCATATATTACATTTTCGGCATAGGTGCTGTATATAATCCTGATTTATGGAAATTATACCATTCCGATATTTTATCCTCACTGGCGACTTCCAAAGCAAGTAAAATCTCTTTTGCAAATTCTAATGGTGCTGTACCGTTTGCGGTTATAACATTCCTGTCTCTTACCGCCTGATGATATATATATTTTTCCTCTCCGGTATATGCTGTACCTGCCCACTGTTTAAGGTCGTTTATGTCATTACTTGTATGCATTACTTCGTTTAATACTCCGGCTGTACCTAAAAATGCAGGTGCATCACAGATACCACCTAATATCTTTCCTTTTTTATAACAATCCTCTACAAGTTTCTTTATTGGCTGTGTATCCTCACTTCTCCATGTCATACCGCCGATTAAAATCAATGCTTCATAGTCTTCCGGTACTGACTGCAAATCATAATCCGGTAATACTCTGAATCCGCCTATTG
>JAAVHK010000132.1 GCA_014799765.1 Ruminococcus sp. | reverse complement strand
GGTCAACCGGCTGGCGATACAGTTTCAGTAGTGGCACAGATTGTCAACAGGGAAATCGGCGGTACTATGAATTACGAAGCAATAAAAGCTCAGGCAGTAGCGGTATATACTTATATAAAATATCACAATGACGATTCCGCTGACCTGCTTGGCAAACCTGACCCACCGCAAGTCGTTATTGATGCCTGTACAGATGTTCTCGGTGAGGCTCTCTATTATAACGGCAGTTACGCTCTTACTATGTTTTCAGCGTCGACAGGTGGCTGTACCGCAAACTGTGGCGAGATATTCTATGGCGATATTCCGTATCTTATAAGCGTGCCGAGTGATTACGATGCCCAATATGACCCGCATTACGGTACTGTTATGTACTATCCGGCAACGGAAGTGAAAAGGCTTATCGAGAATGAATATAACATCACTCTTTCAGATGACCCGAAAAACTGGATTGAACCGCTTTATTCCTCACAGACAGGTTACGTTACCGAAGTAAACATAGATGACCAGTTATCCGTAAAGGGCTATGAGTTTAAACTTCTTCTTGATTTGAAGTCAGCTAAATTCAACGTTACATATAACTGATTAATAAAAATATTAAGTCTTTGGATATATTGACTTCCTGTCATATATCCGGAGACTTATTCGTATTTTTCCGGAGCGGTCAGAATAATGACTATGATGTAAAATAAATTAATAAAAATCAGGTGTGTGAAATTTTTATATGTACAGCTTTAAATGTTTTTCGTTAAATTTAACAAATAATTCTGTCAGTATGTGGTTGACAATCGTGCATTATTACATCTTGATAAATTGTTATTTAAGTTGTATAATTAAGTAAGGTGAAAATATTTTCACTATGCATTATGGAACGTACAGAAACATTATATTTTATACTGTTTCCGGCGTTCAGTATCTATTATGAAATCCGGAGGATTATATATTATGAATTTCAATCACGTTCCAGTTATGCTTGAAAAATGTATTGACGGTCTGGCAATACGTCCGGACGGTATATATGTTGACGGTACAGCGGGCGGAGCAGGTCACTCATCTGCAATTGCACAACGTCTCAGCGGAAACGGAAGACTTATTTCTATTGACCGTGACCCCGACGCCGTCGCCGTTGCTACTGAAAGACTTTCGGTTTATCCGGTGGCACAGGTTGTACAGAATAATTATTCCAATATAAGACAAGTCCTTGATAGTCTCAATATCGGACAAGTTGACGGAATACTTCTTGATTTAGGCGTATCTTCGTATCAGCTTGACGAGGGTAGCCGTGGTTTTTCGTATCACGTGGAAGCCCCTCTTGATATGCGTATGGAAAAAACCGGTATAAGTGCCTATGATATTGTCAATACATATTCACAACAGGAACTTGCAAGAATAATATTTGAATACGGTGAGGAAAAATTTTCACGCCGTATAGCTGAAAATATCGTGAAGTCAAGGGAAATTTCACCTGTTGAAACTACCTTACAGCTTGCCGATATTATAAGAAACAGTGTTCCTCAGAAAGCAAGACGTGAAAAAAATCCGTGTAAAAAAACTTTTCAGGCTATAAGAATTGCCGTAAACGGTGAGTTTGAACATCTTTCAAAGGGTCTCGACGAAGCGTTCTACAGTCTCAGAACAGGCGGAAGACTTGCCGTTATAACTTTCCACTCACTTGAGGACAGGCTTGTTAAACAGCGTTTCGCCGGTTGGTGCAGAGGCTGTATATGTCCGCCGGATTTTCCGCAATGTGTATGCGGTCATAAACCACAGGGCAGACTTATAAACCGCAAACCCCTTGAAGCTGACCCGTCGGAACTTGAAATCAATAACCGTAGCAGAAGTGCAAAATTACGTATAATTGAAAGGAGTGCGGAAAATGACTGAAAATAATACTGCTTATTCATATCCGGATTATGACGACGACTATAATTATAATGAATTTGACTACAGCTATAATAATCATAATTACAGAGACTATAATTATCACTATAATTACGATACAGACTATGAAGAAGAAAAAATACAGGAAATACAGAATGAAATCGAACTGAAAACAACCGGAAGAACAGAAAATAACACTCATTCAGATAAATCCTATGCCGGAGAATCAAAAAGCGGTTCTGTATTCAGTATAATTCTTGTTTCAGTGATAGCAACATCTTTATTCGGTGCAGTAATCTACACTCTTGACAAACGCAATACTGTATATAATACAGTAACGTCAATGAATAAAGAATTAAGTCTTGCAGAAGCCGAAAATGTAAGATTGCAGTCGGAACTTGAAAGCAAGATGTCCGCAAAGAACGTTGAGGAATACGCCGAAAATATACTTGGTATGAAAAAAATGGATTCCTCACAGATTAAATATATCAAAATACAGACAGATGATGTTGTGAATATTCCGGAACGTGAAAAAGGTATCACCGCTAAACTGAAAAGCTTTTTTGATGCCTGTGTGGAATATTTCAGAGGGTAGAACCAATATACTTATATAAAAAGGACTGCCTGTATATTTTCCGGCAACAGAAATATATATGCCGGAATAATCATGTAGAACAACGGAGATACAGCGGGTGTTCGGAATATTTTGTATGTTCCGGAGCTTCCGGCATAACTCCGGAACGGCGTTTCAACGCTTTTATAAAGCGATAATCCTTCGTCGTATCGAAAGAAACGGACATCACTATAAAAATAAAAAGATGTTCACGGGCGGGGTTTTTGTTTACCCTGCCTTATTCTGTTTATATAATCTTAAAGCAGAAAGGACTGACAGATATGGCAGTTAAGTATACTCCAGATAAAAAAATGAAATTCCGTATAAGAGTCGTTATGACAGTTATTTTCTTTTTGCTGTTTCTTATGGTAGCGATAAACTTTTTTCATATTTCTGTAACGGAGAATGAAAAGTATCAGGCAATGGCAAATGACCAGCATTTCGGCTCTATACTTATATCAGCTCACAGAGGGTCAATATACGATTCAAAGGGTACGCCTCTTGCAAAAAGTGCATCTGTATATAAGGTATTCCTTGATCCCCGACAATTCAAGAAAGAACTTAAATCCCTGCAGGAATCAATCGACAAACGCAACGCAAAAAAACTTGACGGAAACTACACACCGGAATACGATGAGGACGGCAATGAAAAAAATCCGTTGCCGGAATCTGCTGAGGCGTTCCGCACGGAAGCTATAAGTTTTCTGTCGGAAAAATTAGGCATAACTCCGGAAAAAGTCACAAACGCTATGGAAGCAAATAACCAGTACAGCATATTACAGGATCAGGTTGAAAAACCTGTAGCCGACGAAGTACTTGATTTTTTCAGCAGGTATGAACTTATTTCGCTTAACGTAGAGGAAGACACAAAACGGTATTATCCGCATAATGAACTTGCCGCATCGGTTATAGGCTTTACTTCTTCAGGCGGTGAGGGTATGTACGGTGTTGAAGCATATTATGATGACTATCTTGCAGGCGTTGACGGCAGAACTATATCCGCAAAGGATTCAAACGGTAACGAACTTCCATACAGGTACTCAAAGACCTACTCCGCAAAGAACGGTGACGACGTATATTTAACAATTGATGCTGATATACAATACTGTCTCGAGGAAAATCTTGAAGAACTCGTCTCACAGTTTGAAGTAAAAAACCGTGCGTGTGCGATACTCATGAACGCCAAGACCGGTGCAATTTACGGTATGGCAACCAATCCGAGCTTTGACCTCAATGACCCCTATGAAGTCGCTGACCCTCTCGCACAGCAGAGAATATCCGCACTCACAGGTGACGAAGCTACAAAAGCTATCGCAAATGCACGTGAAGCTCAGTGGAAAAACAAGTGTATAACTGAAATATATGAACCGGGGTCAGTATTCAAAGTAATAACCAGTTCAGCGGCTATTGAAGAAAATCTGATAAATCTTGAAAGTGATACATTTTATTGTTCCGGTTCTGTAGCTGTTCCGGGGGCTGCCCCCATACACTGTCACGACTGGAACGGTCATGGCACACAGACTTTTCAGCAAGCCCTGACAAATTCATGTAATCCGGCGTTCATGGAAATCGGTGAACGTCTCGGAATAGAAAAATTCTGTTATTATTACGACGCTTTCGGACTTAAAGAGCGTACCGGAATAGACTTACCGGCAGAGGGTATCGGCATAGGTTTTGAACCGGAAGATATGTCACAGGTAGACCTGCTTGTAAGTGCGTTCGGACAGGGCGATACATTAACCCCTATAGAAATGATTACTTCATACTGTGCCGCTATAAATGGTGGTTATCTGCTTGAACCGTATGTTGTGGAAAAAGTAATCGACGAAGACGGAAATATAGTACTGAAAAATGAAAGAACAGTCCGCAGACAAGTAATTTCGGAAGATACTTCAAAGAAAGTACGTACAGCATTAGGAAAAGTAGTCAGCGAAAGCAGTGGCGGTAACGTAAAGATAAAAGGTTACGCAATAGGCGGAAAATCAGGTACATCTGAACGTCTCAGCCTTGACCCTGACGAGTACGGAGCATCATATGTATGTTTCACGCCGGTTGAAGACCCTGAAATAGTTCTGCTTGTCCTCGCCGATATGCCTAACTCTGATATAGGTTATTACGGAAGTGTCGTGGCAGTCCCGACGGCAAGACACATTCTTGAAGATGTTCTGCCATATTTAGGCTATTATCCGGAGTACACCGAAGAGGAATTAGCAGACCTTGACATAAAAATTCCGCTTCTGGAAGGTTCGATAAGTGACGCTAAATCTACACTGGATGGTCTCGGGATAGATTGCAAGGTAATCGGAAACGGTATCGAAGTAGTAGCACAGTCACCACAGACCGGCTCTTCTGTAGCAAAGGGCGGTTGTGTATATCTGTATACCGAAAAGGGAAGTACTGCTGAATATACAACTGTTCCCGACGTACTTTACGTATCGCCGGAAGTTGCCAACGAATCTATAACATACTGCAGACTTAATTATGTTGCAAAGGGTGCATCTGTAAGGAACAGTAATGCTGTAGTCAATAGCCAGTCACCACCGGCAGGAACACAAGTTCCGATAGGTACGACTGTGGAACTTGAATTTATAGTCAATGCAAATCAGGATTAACAAGGAGGCGGTTTAATTAATGAATTTAAGTCAGTTGATACAGAATCACGGCATAACAGACCGTGAAATAACATCAATAACGGACGATACAAGGAAAGTCATAAAAGGAAGTTTATTTTTCTGTGTTAAGGGTACAAAATTTGACGGTCACACGGTAGCGACGGAAATGCTTGAAAAGGGTGCTGTTGCAGTAGTCTGTGAACATGACCTCGGTTTAGGCGACAATCAGATTATTACTGAAAATTCCCGTAAATTATATGGCGAAGTCTGTTCCGCATGGTTCGGACACCCCGAAAAGAAAATCAAAATGATAGGCGTTACCGGTACTAACGGAAAAACCACAACAACCAATATAATAAAACACATTCTTATGCAAAGTGGTCATAAAACCGGACTGGTAGGGACTATTCAGAATGAAATCGGCAATGAAATTATTCATACTGATAATACAACGCCATTTGCATACGATTTCATGGCACTTCTTGACAGAATGGTAAAATCAGGTTGCGAATACGTTGTAATGGAAGTTTCTTCTTTCGGACTGGTACAGAATCGTATAGGGTCATCACATTTTGACGTCGCATTATTTACCAACCTTACTCAAGACCATCTGGATTATCACAAAGACATGGAAGACTATTATCAGGCGAAAAAACTTCTTTTCGGTATGTGTGATACGGCTATATGTAATATCGACGACAGTTACGGTAAAAGACTTTACAATGAAACAGACTGTACGGAATATTCTTTCAGTACGGAAAATAACGCCGATTTCAAGGCGGAAAATATTTCAGTAAAGGCGAACGGTTCAGAATTTGATTTCAGTCTTGACGGAAAGTTATATCACGTTAAAACCAATATGACCGGTATGTTTAATATATCCAACGTCATCGGAGCTGTTGCCATATGTATTCAGGAGGGTATACCGGTAGAGGATATTATATCAGCCGTCGGAAGTTACGGCGGTGTGAAAGGACGTTGTGAAATAATCCCTACCGGACGAGACTTCACAGTGATATGCGATTACGCCCATACCCCCGACGCTCTTGAAAACGTACTTAAAAGTCTTAAACCTTACGCCGATAACAAACTGATTTGTCTTTTCGGTTGCGGTGGCAACAGGGATTCTGCTAAACGTCCGGAAATGGCAAAATCCGCTGAAAAATTCGCCGATAAACTTATAATTACGTCGGATAACCCCCGTGACGAAAAACCGGAAGATATTATAAATGAAATTCTGTCCGGACTTGCCGGTGATGTTCCGTATGATGTAGTCACCGACAGGCGAGAAGCTATATATCATGCCTTGAAAACCGCTGAAAAAGGTGATATAATAGTTCTTGCCGGAAAAGGTCATGAAGACTATCAGATACTCGAAAATAACAGGCACATTCACTTTGACGAAAGAGAAGTAGTTTCAGCTGGTCTGAAATTACTTTGAAATCCGTCGGAAATAATCAACATTGGAGTTGTTATAAAATGTCATTCTGGATAATAAATTTACTTACAGCAGTGCTTTCATTTCTTATTTCGGCAATATCGGGCTTCAAGATAGTACCGTTTCTGCATGAACTGAAATTCGGTCAGCCCATAAAAACTCAGGACGGACCGCAATGGCACGCAAAAAAACAAGGTACTCCCACTATGGGCGGATTTATGTTTATACTTTCAACTGTAATATCAGCAATCGCTGGTTACTGGATTTACAGGGCGAGGGGCGGTATAGATGTTACCAATCCCGAAACATTCAATTCATTCTACAGACTTCTTGCGTGTGTGGGATTCTCGTTACTTTTCGGACTTATCGGCTTTATTGACGACTTTATTAAAGTAAAGCGTAAAAATAATGACGGTCTCACACCGATACAGAAAATAATTCTACAGGTAATATTTGCAGTCGGATTTCTGTTCGTACTTAATCGCACCGGCGACAAATCGACGGTTATAAACTTAGGATTCTGGAAAAGTCCGGAACTGAATATTTTCTACTATATTATTATGATACCGGTAATAATATATCTCACTAATGCGGTAAACCTTACTGACGGTGTTGACGGTCTGTGCGGTTCGGTTACATTCGTTGCTATGCTGATATTCACTGTAGCCTGCTCCATACTCGGACAGAGTGAAGTTTCATATTATACAATGGCTCTTGCCGGAGGTTGTCTCGGATTTCTTTTATGGAATCTCAATCCGGCGAAATGTTTCATGGGCGATACCGGTTCAATGTTTCTTGGTGCGTCGGTGACGGCAGTAGGACTTATACTTCATAATCATCTTTTAATGATTCTTGTTGCTATGGTTTACATACTTGAAGCACTTTCCGTTGTGATACAGGTCAGCTATTTCAAGTACACAAAGAAAAAAAGTCCTGACCATCAGGGAAAAAGAATTTTCAAAATGACCCCTGTACATCATCATTTTGAGATGAGTGGCTTCGGTGAATACGATATTGTAATTACTTTTTCACTGGCTGGCATTATTTTCGGAATACTGGGAATAATTACATTGCTTGTATTCAAATAAGCGAAGACTTCATAACACATAAGGGAGGATTAAATGGCAAAACACGGAACATACGGAAATAAAAACAGAAAATCCGGAAAATTTCTGACAGCTTTTATCGGCGAGGCAAAACAGAGTGATATGAGCCTGTCATTTTTCGCATATGTTATGATACTTATTGTTGTGGGACTTGTTATGATGTCTTCCGCAAGTTACGCATGGGCTTACAGCGAACACGACGGCGACGGTCTTTTCTATGCAAAGAATCAGCTGAAAAATGCCGTTATAGGTTTGGTGGCAATGATATTTTTCATGAAAATGGATTATCATAATTTCAAAAAAATAAATTTCAGATTCATGAAAAAATTAAATATTGCCAGTCTGCTTTATTTTATCGGAATTGTACTTCTTGTGCTTGTACTTGCTATCGGTAATGATGAGGGCGGTTCAATGGGTGCTAAACGCTGGCTTGACATAGGACCTATTAATTTACAGCCGTCAGAAGTCGCAAAACTTGCTATTATAATATTCTTCGCCTACAGTATGGAAAAAGATGGTGAAAAAATGGATACTTTCAAGACCGGTATCATAAAATATGCTGTCTATATGGGAGTATACGCCGGACTTCTCTACCTTGAACCGCATCTTTCCGGTATAATACTTATCGGCTGTATATCAATTGCAATGATTCTTTGTGGCGGTGCAAACAAGAAACAGTTTCTTTTTCTGGGCATAAGTGCGATAACCGCCGGAGTAGCTGTAATAGGTTATCAGGCGTCTATACCAGGGAGCTATGTTTCTACACGTATAAAATCATGGCAAGACCCTTTTGCAGATGTCCTCAATGAAACATGGCAGACCGCAAACTCACTTATTGCGATAGGTTCAGGCGGAATGTTCGGATTAGGTTTAGGAAATTCACGTCAGAAATATCTGTATCTTCCGGAAACAAAAAATGACTTTGTTTTCCCTATAGTCTGTGAAGAGTTAGGTTTTGTGGGAGCATTGGCGATAATAATAGTATTTTTTCTGCTTGTCGTGGAGGGATTTTCAATAGCGGTACGCTGTAAAGACCGCTTCGGAATGCTTATAGCCGTCGGAATAACTACACAGATAGGTATTCAGACAGTAGTTAATTTAGGCGTTGTAAGTAATCTGTTTCCGAATACCGGTATAAGTTTACCGTTTTTCAGTTACGGCGGTACAGCCCTTATAATGCAACTCGCTGAAATGGGCATTATGCTTAACATATCACAACAGAGGGACACACCTAAAGAATCCCCCGACTAATCAGCATAAAAGGAGAATTATATGAAAGTTTTAATATCATGTGGCGGTACAGGCGGACACATTAATCCGGCTCTTGCAATAGCGGATATAATAAAATCAAAATATCCTGATTCGGAGTTTCTTTTTGCGGGAACTCCGAACGGTATGGAAGCTAAACTTGTACCAAAAGCCGGCTATAAACTCGAAACAATCAAAGCTGCCGGATTTCAGCGGAAAATTTCCCTCGAAAACGTAAAGCGTAATATACAGGCTGTTACATATCTTGCAATGTCCGGAAAACGTGCAAAGGAAATTATAACAGGCTTCAATCCGGATATCGCCATAGGTACAGGCGGTTACGCTTCCGGAGCAGTAATAAGAAAAGCATCACGTATGGGCATACCGTCAGCGATACACGAACAGAACGCTTACCCCGGTGTGACAAACAAGCTTCTTGCAAAGGAAGTTGATTACGTAATGCTGACTGTTATAGAAGCCCTCGACTACATGGACAAAAGCAAATTCGAATACAGCGTTACAGGCTTGCCGGTAAGAAAAACCATAGATAACCACATAAGCCGTGACGAAGCAAGAAGAAAACTCGGTCTCAATGATGATTTTACTATATTGTCTTTCGGCGGAAGTCTCGGAGCAGGTTGCATAAACGATACCATGACAGAGGCTATAAAATGGCATACGAAGAAAAAACTTAAAATAAATCACATACACGGATACGGCAGTATGGGTAAGGACACTTTCCCGATAGCTATGAAAAAAGCCGGTATACCTATGAAAAACAATCGTCTGAGAATTACGGAGTACATAAACGACATGGATGTATGCCTTTCGGCGTGTGATTTAGTAATATGTCGTTCAGGAGCTTCCACACTGGCGGAACTCGAATCAGCCGGCAAAGCATCTATACTTATTCCGTCGCCGATAGTTGCCGGAAATCATCAGTATCATAATGCTATGGTACTCGGTAAAGCCGGTGCTTCAGTAGTAATCGAACAGAAAGATGTCACCAATGAAAGAATAATTTCCGAAATAGAAAAATTATATAATAATCCGGAAAAAGTCCTGAAGATGTCGCAGAGTGCCTACGAACTGCATCTTACAGACACAAATCAGCGTATTCTTGAAGTTATTGACAAGCTGTACGAAAAATCTAAAAACAAACAGTAACAAAAAAACGCTTTACAGCATAATATACAGAAAATGCTGTGAGGTGGTATAATGCAGAAACTGATAATAAACGGCGGAAAACGTCTCAGAGGAGAAGTAAAATTGCAGGGCAGTAAGAACAGCAGTTTACCTATTATGGCAGGAGCTGTACTGTGTGGTGGCGAATGTATACTTAATAACTGTCCTGAACTTACGGACATATATTCAGCGTCGAGAATACTTAATCATCTGGGTTGCCGGTGCAGATTTTCCGAAAATACAGCGGTTATAAATTCCGCTGACCTGAATATTACTGAAATTCCTGAAAAATTAATGCGTGAAATGCGTTCCTCGATAATTTTCATGGGAGCTGTACTCGGCAGGACCGGTGAATGTACAGTAAGTATGCCTGGTGGTTGCGAACTCGGTTCACGTCCGATAGATATGCATATATCGGCTATGCAGAAAATGGGCGTTGAAGTCAAGGAAAGTTACGGAAAAATAATCTGCC
>JAAVHK010000131.1 GCA_014799765.1 Ruminococcus sp. | reverse complement strand
TCCCGACGGTTCTATTTTTACATTAAAATAAAATTAAATTTATTAAATATATAAAGCTAACTATTGACAAAACAAAATAAATATGATATAATAAAACTCATATGAATTTACTGTTTATAAGAAATAAAGGAAGTCTTAAATATGATTAAAAGTAAAGAAGAATTAAAATATTACATTGATTGTGATATGAAATCAAATATAGTGTTTCCCGATGGAATTAAAGATATTACTTTTGGAAAACGGATTAAAGCTATATTAATTCCTCAGCCATGGAGGTTTCAGGAATTGTTGAGAAAAGCAGAATATCATAATAATGTCGGAAGTAATCTTTCCAGAAAAATAATTGGTAAATTTTGGAAAATAAGAGTTGAAATGTATGGAAACAGGTGTGGCTATTCAATACCTCTGAATGTTTTTGGACCAGGTCTCTATTTATCACATACAGGAACTGTAGTAGTAAATAGTAAAGCAAAAGTTGGTTCTAATGCCAGAATTCATGTCGGTGTGAATATAGGAGCATTTTCAAGATTTGATGAAAAATGGTCTAAACAGAATGCCCCTATTATCGGAGATAACGTTTACATCGGACCAGGTGCTAAGATTTTCGGTCCTGTTCACATAGGTGATAATGTTGCTATCGGTGCTAATGCAGTAGCAAGCAAAGATGTACCTTCTCATTGTACAGTAGTCGGGGCAAATAAAATAGTAAATGAAAAGGGTTCAATTGATATGATGCAATATGGTGACCTGTCAGTTATTCCACCTGAAAGCTATGCATACAGAAAATTGAAAAAAGTCAGATAACAATAAAAATCCTGTACTGTTTAAGTACAGGATTTCTTATTTTAATTTTATTCAAATACCGGAATTATAGTAACAGCCTGTACTTCTTCTGCAACTTTCTTAGCCTGTGCGAAAGTAAGTACTTCTTCGGTAATGAATGAATATTCAGTGCCGTCGCCGTGTGAATCGTAAGTATTGCTTATTCCGGTAGTTGGAGTAGTTCCGGCAGGTGTACGGAAATACCATCTTGCCGAGAAGTTTTCCGGCGAATCAATGAAAGAATCATCTTCAGCGGATTCCCATGACTGCGAGAACACCGTTACATTATGCTTTACGGATTCAATAACATCACCGAGTACGGCACTTGCGGTAGGAAGTTTGCCTGCTCCTCTTCCGTAGAACATAGTCTGGTCAATGCCGTCACCGTATACGAGTACAGCGTTGAAAACGTCGCTGACACCTGAAATTATATTCTCAAACGGTACAAGCATAGGCATTACAACAGGTAAAATTTTTCCGTCACCGGTTTTCGTGACAAAGGCTATAAGTTTAGTTGAATAGCCGAGAACATCAGCGGAAGAAACGTCGCATAACTGTATTTCAGAAATGCCTTTTGTGTAAACACTTTCGGGATATACGTGTTTTCCGAATACAAGAGAGGAAATAATACATATTTTTCGGCAGGCGTCATGTCCCTCAACATCTGCTGTAGGGTCTTTTTCAGCGTAACCGAGTTTCTGTGCGAGTGCTAATGCCTCACTGAAAGGCATATTATCGTTATACATTTTGGTGAGAATGAAGTTTGTAGTACCGTTCAGAATACCGGCAACTTTAGTTATATCATTACCGGCGAGACATCTGTGGAGAGGTCTTATAATCGGAATAGCACCGCCGACACTTGCTTCAAAGAAGAAGTTACAGTTGTTTTCCTTAGCGGTTTTAAGGAGTATATCGCCTTTTTTTGCGACGAGTTCCTTGTTTGAAGTCGAAACGCTTTTGCCCTTTTCGAGAAGTTTTTTCGTAAAAGTGAAAGCCGGTTCAACACCGCCCATGCATTCGGCGACGGCTGTTACTTCTTCGTCATTGAGAATATCATCAAAATTTTTCGTGAATTTTTCCTTGTATGGCGAATCCGGAAAATCTCTCAGGTCAAGTATATACTTGATGTCCATAACGTCACCGGCGTGTTTTTCGATACTTTTCTTGTTTTTATAGAAGAGTTCAACAACTCCCGAACCTACAACACCATGACCCAGTACTGCAAATTTTTTCATAAATAAAACCTCCGATTTTTTTATTCAGCGGATATTATACGTAATTCAAGGACACCGCTGAGTTCCCTGATAGAATTAAGTCTTTCAAGCTCCTTGTCGTCGTCTTCTGTGAGACGTATGGAAATATTTACCGTTGCCACGCCGTCAACCGGAATACTTTGGTTGACGGTAAGAATATTTGCTCTCAGACTATACAGAAATGCCAGTGCATTTGAAAGAACACCAGGACTGTCCGAAAGAAGTAAATACATATTTACAATTTTTCTTGTAAAGAGTTCCTCATAGGAAAAAACAGAATCCTTGTATTTATAGTATGCACTGCGTGATATTCCCACTCTTTTACAGGCGGAAGCAAGACTTTTTTCGTCCTTGCAGACAATAAGCCTTTTCACTTCGAGTACCTTGGTGAAAACTTCCGGCAGAATATCGGCATCTGCAACAATAAGCTGTGATTTTTTCATGGAAAACACCTCCGGAAATCGTCCGTCAGCCGTGAACAACTGTACACTGCTTATTAACTATAACATTTTTTTCATGGTTTGTCAAGAGTTTTTCGTAAAAATTAAACGGAATACTATTATATATCATAAGATATAGAAAAAATTTCCGGTGTGGTGTTGCAAATTTACCGGAAATGTAGTATAATATTCACGACGGAAATTTTTTTCTGTCATAGATTATAGTATTGTGAGTTGAAATATATGTGCGGAATTGTAGGTTTTATTAACGATATTGACAATTCAAATGCGGTACTCAGCAGAATGATGGACAGAATCAGGCACAGAGGTCCGGACGCTGAGGGGCAATATATTGATGATGGTATTGCTTTGGGTCACCGCCGTCTGAGTATCATAGATGTAAGTTCGCAAGGTGACCAGCCTATTTTCAATGAAGATAAATCAATGGTTATTGTCTTCAACGGCGAAATTTACAACTATGCTGAAATACGTAAAGAACTTTCCGGAGCAGGTCATAAATTCAGGACAAACACCGATACGGAAGTTATCATACACGGCTATGAGGAATACGGCGAAAAACTTCTTGACAGGTTAAGAGGTATGTTTTCATTCGTGATATGGGACAGAAATAAAAAGAAACTTTTCGGGGCAAGGGATTTTTTCGGTATAAAACCGCTTTACTATGCCATAATGGGTAAAAGTTTCATGTTTGGTTCAGAAATAAAATGTTTCCTCGAACACCCGAATTTCCGAAAAGAACTGAATACAGATGTTCTTGAAAATTATCTTACTTTCCAGTACTCACCGACGAAGGAAACATTTTTCCGGAACGTCTATAAACTTCCGCCTGCTCACTGCTTTACACTCGAAAACGGAAAGTTTACGGCTCGTCGGTACTGGGACGTGAATTTCAATGCAGACAATACACCTGACCTCGATGAGTGGGTAAACAGAATTTCAGATACTTTTCATGATTCCGTTAAGGCACACAAGATAGCAGATGTTGAAGTAGGTTCATTTCTTTCGAGTGGTGTAGATTCAAGTTATGTCGCCTGTGTGGCAGATGTCGATAAAACTTTCACAGTGGGTTTCGGTAAGGACGAAAAGTACAATGAAATCGGCTGGGCAAAGAATTTTTCAAAGGCTATCGGCAAGGAAAATACAAGTAAAGTCATCACGCCGGAGGAATACTGGGGAAATCTTTCAAAAATACAGTATCATATGGACGAACCACTTGCAGACCCGTCTGCCGTTGCGTTGTATTTTGTATGTAATATAGCTTCTGAACATCTTAAAGTAGTATTATCCGGTGAGGGTGCAGACGAAATTTTCGGCGGATATAATGTCTACAGTGACCCCGACGGCACGCTTTACGACAAGTTACCACGTACTGTAAAAAGAACTATTGCCGATATTGCGGAAAAACTTCCGGCAAAACGTGGTGTGAATTTCTTTGTACGCAAGGGCAGAGACGTTGAAGAAAGATTTATTGGTAATGCGTATATGTTCACGCCGGAAGACAGAAAAAAACTTCTGAAAATAAAGACTTCCGCCCCTGAACCGTCGGAAATAACCTCTAAATTCTATAAGCGTGTACAGGGTAAAGACGACGTTACAAAAATGCAGTATCTTGACCTGCATATGTGGATGGCTGGCGATATACTTCTGAAAGCCGATAAAATGAGTATGGCAAATTCACTTGAATTACGTGTACCGTTTCTTGATAAGGAAATTATGCACCTTGCGGAACAGATTCCTACAAAATACCGTGTCACACACGAAAAAGGCACTGACGAGACTAAATATATCACAAAGTATGCTATGAGGCTTTCCGCAAAGAAAGACACTCCGCCACAGACAGCCGGTACAGCTTCAAAGAAAAAACTCGGTTTTCCTGTACCTATCCGTGTATGGCTTAAGGAAGACAAATACTATAATACGGTGAAAAACGCTTTTGAAAGTAAAGATGCACAGGAATTTTTCAATACGGAATTGCTTGTAAAATTACTTGACGAACACAGGGACGGTAAAGCAGATAACAGCCGTAAAATATGGACTGTTTTCATTTTCCTTGTATGGTATGATGTCTATTTCAATAAAAACGGCGAATATTAAAATTTAATTCGGAGGTAAAAAATTTATGTTACATCAGCATTTAATAGATTTAAGTGACTATCCTGTAGAATGGTGGAAGAAAGTCATTGAACTCGGCGAAAAAATAAAGAATAATCCGGCAGAATACGCACACGAATGTGACGGTAAAATAATGGCTACACTTTTCTATGAACCGTCAACACGTACACAGATGTCGTTTCAGACCGCTATGATACGTTTAGGCGGTCAGATAATCGGTTTCGATAATCCGGCTAACTCGTCAGTATCGAAAGGCGAGACTATAAAGGACACTACAAAGATAGTAAGCAGTTATGCAGATATTCTCGTAATACGTCATCCACTTGCCGGTACTGCAAAGGCTGCCGCCCTTACTGCTGACTGTTCCGTAATAAATGCCGGTGACGGCGGACATCTGCACCCGACACAGACACTTACAGACCTGCTCACCCTTAAAATAGAAAAGAAGAAGCTGTCCGGTCTGACTATCGGTATGTGCGGTGACTTAATAAACGGACGTACAGTACATTCACTGTGTAAGGCGTTAAGTATGTTTGAGGATAACAAGTTTATATTTATCTCAACTCCGGAACTCCGTATGCCACAGTATATAAAGTACATCATAAAAGCCAACGGAAGTACTTTCGAGGAAGTCGACACTCTGGAAGAGGCTATCGGAAAACTTGACGTTCTTTACATGACACGTATTCAGCAGGAAAGATTCGCAAGTGAAGAGGAGTATCTCGCACAGAAAAACACATATGTCCTTGACCACAGAAAGATGTTACTTGCCGGAAAAGATATGATAATACTGCACCCGTTACCGAGAGTAGACGAAATAACGGTAGATGTCGACGAAGACAGCCGTGCAATGTACTTCACGCAAGCTAAGTACGGTGTATTCGCACGTATGGCACTTATCCTCACTATGCTGAATGAAGACAAGTCGACACAGCTTCTCAAAGGCAAGGTATACGACGGTATAAAATGCGATAATCCACGTTGTATAACGAATCAGGAACACTATTTGCCAAAGAGTTTCCGTTTCAGTGGTGACGAAACACTTCTTGAATGCGAGTTCTGTGACGAAAGAAAGCTGATATAATTAATAATTTAGAATTAATAATTAATAATTTATAATGCACAATTCATAATTAATCAAAAAAAATTTTCCTGCTCCGTATGTATAATATTACATGGAGCAGGTTTTTGATTATTCGTATATGATATTGACGTATGGGGAATTATATGTAGATATATTTTCCGGCTGACCGTAATCGGACGGAAGATATATCGCCATTAAATCCGGATTATCTGAAATGTTAAGTGTTTCGAGATATGAATTGATATGGATTTCCCTTAATGAACTGTTTTCAATGTCAAGATACCGGAGGTCTGAAAATTTTTCGAGATTCAGGACTGTTTCATTTTGTATGCCGTTGAGTGTAAGGGCTTTAAGAGTTCCTGAAATATCCTGTAAACCGTCGAGACCTTCAATAATAGTGTAATTTCCGATTTCAGCGGAAATGCGTAATTCTTCAAGATTTTTCATTTCAGAAAAATCTTTGAGATTCCGGAAAGTACAACGTCCGGCACATTCAAAATTTTTAAGTTTTTTACATTTACGGAGGTAAGACCAGTCAACAATACCTGTATAATTACCATTACATAATATTAAAAAATCTGTAAGATGATTCTTGTTTTCCAGAAAACTAAGGTCATTGGTATCGCAATTGTCTATATACAGTTTTTTCAGGAAATAAAGTCCTTTAATATTTTCAACATCATCGTCCGTTACCGGATTATCATTAGCGTCTATGTATAACTCCGTGGCAAAACGGCAGACTATTTTTCCGGCGATAATGCAGTTTGAGAATATCACAAGAAATATAACACATACAACGGCAATAATCTTTTTATAGAGTTGCATATAAATTAGTCTCCCACGCCGGAATATATAACTGATGTCTTATATATAGGTTGTAATCAGGATTCAGTGTCATGATTAAAAGCGGGAGTTCAAAAATATCTTCGTTGCGGTGATACAGTGCTACCATGAGTTTAGGCGAATCGTGTGATATAGTATTCGATGCACCCCATATAGCTTCACGTTCAAAACCCTCCACGTCCATTTTTATGAGGGTTGCCGGACGGTTTCCGTTTACCATGCTGTCGACGGCACGGGCGGTAACCATATTATTTGAGCTTGCGGAAATAGCTGACTGTCTGCCGGATTTTGCTGAAAACGGCAGTTCACTGTCTGTACTCCATGCTGCCGCATTGTAAGTGAACACATTAGGCATATTATCGACATATTTTATAAGTTTCTTGTAATTTTTCCTGTCGGGTTCGACGGCATATATTTCAGCGTATTTACCCCTTGTAAATTCGAGGAGTTCCTGTATGGTATCGCCGTTGTAAGCACCTAAGTCAACATAGACTTCATTCAGACCAGGTTTTATTATTTTCCTGTAGATTTCAGATTTAGGCGTTGTTACGGCTGATAAGTATTCTATTTTACCGCTTATCTTGAAATTGATTATGTTTGCGTATACTTTTCTTGAAAAGTCATCGGCGAGACTGTCATAAACTTTCTGTATTTTTTCGGCGTTTTCCATACAGTATTCATAAGTAAACAGACCTTTCCCCACAACAGGAACGTCCGGAACGTAAAGTGTATGGCGTGACGCTATACTATGGATTCTGTCGACGATTTCCTGATAGCCCGCCGCAAAGGCAAGTACTACAACAAAATCTTCAACCATTGATTCAACTTCCGCAAGTTTGTGTACTTTGAAGCCCTCAAAATAAT